>MNIY01000013.1 GCA_001919995.1 Ktedonobacter sp. 13_1_20CM_4_53_11 | reverse complement strand
AGGTATTTGATCCTAATGAAACCTGGGTCATCTACCAGGAGCGTTGGCAATGTTCGCATCTGTTGGCTGATGCGTTGAAATGCTTTTGTCTTGGTCTCTCCGCGTTTGACCATGCGGCTTTTCTCATGAGAGGGCCGTTGATACGTGGGGTTTCGCAGCTTCCTTTTCCCCTGTTCGTGCTGTGCTTGCAGACCTTCAACGAATTCGTCGAGTTCGTGAAGGTATGCATTCGCTAAAATGGGGCTAAGGATGCCACCCTGAGGGGAGCCAATCAGACTCTGCTTTTTCTTCCCGTGCAGGTCCATGTATCCAGCGTTGAGCAGCTTCCAGACCAGGTTCAGAAACCGTTCATCGTGGATTTTCTTGCGAAGCGTATTGACTAAGACGCCGTGGCTCAACTCATCGAAGCAGCTTTTTATGTCTCCCTCAATGAGCCAGTTGACTGCTGACCATTTCCCTCGAAATTCGCGTAACGCCGTGTGGCAACTGTGGTTAGGTCTGAATCCATGACTGGTTTCTCGAAAGTAGGAACCATAGGGGCTGTCGTAGACGGCTTCCAGAATGAGGCGCATGGCCTCTTGAACCACCTTATCTCTCACACAAGGAATGCCGAGCCTCCTCATCTTGCCGTTGGCCTTCGGTATGAAGGTGGTCCGTACCGGCTTGAAGCGGAACTGCTCGATTCGCATCTCTTCTATGATGGTTTGAATGGTTTCCATCGAGAAGCCGTCGAGTGTTTCCCCGTCGGTACCTGGCGTCATGTTTCCAGGCTTTGATTTGATGCGCTCGTAGGCCAAGATGTACAAGTCAGCCTTGTACAGCAGCCGATAGAGATCATCATTGATCCACTGTCTGTCCCTGTTCGCGAGGCTTTGGTATTCCAGTCGCTCTGAGATCGTCTGACCCATCCAGGTCAACCTCCTGTCACTAGAATGGACTCTCTGTCGCCCTTCCCCCTGTCTCACCCATTACGATGAGCATTTGAGTAGTATGGCGACTCCGTGACCGTATCCCTCACGGGACGTAGGCCATCCCCTGGTTACGCAAGAAACGTGGTGTGTACGTAGGTCCCCATTACGTCTTTTCCCACTCCTTGTGGGTTGGCTCCGGTGAGAGTTCTGCACAGACAGGGCAAATCTCTGTACAGCACCGGACGCAGGCATCGATCCCCTTTTCGCCTGTGAGCCGCTCGCAATGAACCGCCATGACTTGGGTTGAGGCAATCAGCCTTGACCATATACACCCGCGCCTTTCCGACCTCTGACCTGTGGGATTCAGGTTTCACCGGCCTTTTCGCACCATGCTAGTGTTCCCTCGCCCTTTCGGGTCCAGGTAAGGTGCTGGATTAACAACATTACTCCAGTTGTCCCGCTCTCCAGCGGGAACGTCTCTTGCGCCTCTCAGGGCGCACTGCCCTGCGACCGGCTCTCCCATCCGCCCTGGTGAGACGTAACCCTCACGATTACTCTGGGCACTCCGTTTCCCTAGAGGTCGCCCTCGGTAGGAAATCCCGTGTTCCGTCACGATGAGACGTACGAGCGCAACGTCGGTGCCTCACACATCACCTTCATGAGACCTCATTGGTCCCCATCCTTTCTGCGAGGGTACCCAGAACGGCTACTTTATTCCAAGTACAGAAAGGCTCTGGCTTCAAGCGTTCTGCCAGAGGATGTGTGCTTCCATCCTCGGTGATTGAGGTTCGGGCAATCCTGCTCTCACCCTCTTGCGCGGAACGAAGCTTCCCTGAGGCTCCAACGCTTTGGCCTTTCGCTCGCTTTCTCGGCAGGCTGTTGTCCCCTTTCCCTTTCGGAATCAGGTGAGCCGGTGTTCCTAGAATATCCCTCAAATTCTAGCCGATTGCATCGGCAATCTCATCGTGCGTGACACGGCGCACCTAGCCAGCACACCTGTTGTGTGGTATACTCCTGAGTGTTGGAGATTGGGGTGAAATACCCAACGGCAAAGGCAGGAAACGATGCCCAAACCATCACGGCATGCGCTCATCTGGTCCGCAGCGCACCAGCACTATGAACTCCATATCCATGGGCACCCTGAGCAGTGTTTCTCTCGAGGAGACGAACCAGCCTTCTCCCGCTGGTTGGATGAGCACACCGCTTTTGCTTTTCTTGGGCAAGCAGGAAGGATCTCGGTTCTCAAAGAAGCGAGGCGTGGCGGAAGAGGCTATTGGTATGCCTGTCGCACGCATCATCGCCACACCCGCAAGCGCTATCTCGGGCGGACGTCGAGCGTTTCGCTCGCCCGCTTAGAGGAGACAGCACAGGCCCTCTCAAGCGAGCCAGCGCCTCCCCCTCTGGCTGTTTCGCGCACGCAGCCTGAGGTCGAGCAGAGCATGACGCTGCTCTCGACCAAGCTCTCTCCTCCACGTCTACCGAACTCGCTGGTGCCGCGCGACCGCTTGCTTGATGATCTTGATAGTGCGCTCTCGACACCTCTGACGCTGCTCTCCGCCTCCGCCGGGTGGGGAAAGACGACGCTGCTCTCGGTGTGGGCCAGCAGGCATCCGAATCAGGTCGCCTGGCTGTCTCTGGACTCCCTGGACAATGAGCCTTTCCGCTTCTGGGCAGCGGTGATCGCGGCACTGCGCAGACGCTGGCCGGGCGTCGGGGCGATCGCTCTTGCCATGTTGCACTCACCTGAGCCTCCGCCTTTTTCCGCCATCCTGACCGCGTTCCTCAATGACCTGGCTGAGGTGGGTGAGCCAGCCACACCCCTCCTGCTGCTCCTGGATGATTATCAGGTGATCATCGATCCGGCTATTCATGAGACCCTGACCTTCTGGCTTGAGCATCTTCCGGCGCGCATGCACCTGCTGCTCTCCAGTCGTGTTGACCCGGACCTGCCCCTCTCACGGCTGCGTGCCCGAGGACAGGTGGCCGAGGTCCGCACTGCCGATTTGCGCTTTCGCCTAGATGAGGCCGGCCTCTTTCTGCGGTGCTCGATGGGACTCTCGCTCTCGGAAGCAGAGGTGGCAGCCCTACAGAGGCGTACCGAGGGCTGGGTGGCCGGGCTGCAGCTGGCGGCCCTTTCCCTGCGCAAGCAGGAAGACCGCTCGGCCTGGATCTCCGCCTTTACCGGCGGCCATCGCTATCTCATGGACTACGTGCAGCAGGACATTCTCGCTCGGTTGCTGGTCCCTCTCCAGAACTTTTTGCTCCACACCTCAATCTTGACCAGCCTGAATGCTGCCTTATGTCAGGCCGTCACCGCAGTGCCAAGCGAGTCTGCGAGCCAGGAAATGCTCGAGGAGTTGGAGCGCGCCAACCTCTTTGTGGTCCCATTAGATGAAGAGCGGCGCTGGTATCGTTTTCATGAGCTCTTTCGTGAGACACTCCTGGCTCGCCTGCAAGCCAGCCACCCGGAACTGGTGCCCCGCTTGCATCAGCGGGCCACGCAGTGGTATGAGGCACAGGGCGAGCTGCGGGAGGCCATTGCTCACGCGCTGGCCGCCAGAGACTACCCCTACGCTGCTTCCCTGATGGAGCGCGAGGCCTCGCACCTCTGGTTGCGCGGGGAGGCACAGGTCGTGCAGACCTGGCTGGCCGCGCTCCCGGATGCCGTCTTATGGCAGCACGCCCGCCTCGCTCTGAATTCGACTCTGCACTGGCTGGAATCCCTCCATGAGGTTGTCAGCACCTCCTATAGCAGAGCGCAGACCCAGGTGGAACAGACGATGGCGCGCCTGGAAGCCATGCTGCGGAGCCAGGAGAGATCGACGGCGGAGTCTGAGGGAGAGGAAACGCTCCCTGCCCTCCCAGATGGCGAGATGGCGGTGATTCACAGGCGTTTGCACCTACTGCGGGCGTTGATCGCGGCGCGAGAGATCCTCAGACGTGGCGACACAGAGCGTCTGCGCCTCCTTGTTCAGGAAATCGAGGGCCTGGATGAGCCGGAGGAGGTGAGTTGGAAGATGATCTTCCTCTCCCTCACCTTCTGGCTCACCGAGTCGCAGGGAGCCCTCCAGATCAAGAGGCTACTGGAGGCGAAGCAGCAGGTACTTGCGGCTGCAGACCACAGGGCCCTGGTTCGCGTGGTGCTCTGGCTGGCCTTTGCCTATCTGAGAGCCGGACAGTGGCGCCTGATTGAGCTGGAATGTCTGGAAGGTCTCGCCCTGGCGGAGCAGATCGGCGAGCAGACCGCTATGACAGGCTACTTCCATTACTTTCTGATGTTCACCTACTACGCCTGGAATCGACTGGAAGATGCCTCTCGCTCAGCACAACAGCTGCTGCGTATCGCGCATGCCTGGCAGCAGGCGGATCTGCTCATCACGGGAGATATGTTTTTGGTGCAACTCGAGCTTGCACGAGGCGATCTGACCGCCGCAGACCAGGCGCTGGAGCAGGCGGAAGCCCTGGTCCAGCAAGAGCGATTCGCTGTGTATGCTTTCTGGGTGGTTGCGACACACGTGCGGTACTGGCTGGCAGCGGGCGATCTGGATGCGGCAAGTCACTGGGCTGAGCAGGTGGTGTTCTCCCCAGAAACCTGGGATCCTAACCAGAAAGGAGCCGTTCTCATGCAGATCCGGGTGTCTCTCGCGCAGCACCAGTACACCCAGGCGCTCCAGGCGCTGGAACGCTGGAGTTGGCAGTTGGACCGGCCAGGAGATCTCCTCAATACCATCGAGTTCCTGGCGCTGCAGGTCGTCGCCCTGCACTCTGAAGGGAAGCAAGAGCAAGTCCAGGCCGTCGCGGCTCGTCTGCTCGCGCTGACCGAGCCCGAGGGCTACATCCGCGTGTATCTCGATCTCGGTGAACCGATGAAGCAGGCGCTCTTGACGCTGCTCACTGCCCCGCACGAGCAGCGTGAGCAGGTGAACCGCTCTCCCACGCGTTCCCGCTCCTTTGTGGCGCAGCTGGTGGCCGCTTTCGAGCAAGAAGAGCAGCATGGGCGCACGTCTCCTCGGACGGGAACGCCCCTCTCGCAGGCGCTGGCCGTTCCAGGGAAGATTCCCTCTGCCTCACCCGCGCCGGGGGAGCCCCTCACCCGGCGTGAACAGGAAGTCTTGCGCCTGCTGGCCGAGGGCGCCTCGAATCAGGAGATCGCCAAGGCCTTGGTGATCTCCCTGGCCACGGTCAAGAAACATGTCAGCAATCTGCTCAGTAAGCTGGGGGCAGCAAGTCGAATCCAGGCGATTGCGCAGGCGCGTGCCATCTCACTGCTCTAAGCCTGTTTTTCCCAACAGCCTCGCTTTCCTCCTCGCAAATATACTCCTTCTGGTACACTTTTGACTACTGTCGAAAGACTCGCGTATCTGCTATGCTTTCCCCAGGATCGAAACACCCGGAACGCAGGAGGAGGGAGATGCACTACCACATTCGTGTGCAAGGACACCTTGATCTGTCCTGGCAACACCGATTTGAGGGATTACGCATCGAGCACCTGGACGCTGGGACCACCCTGCTCTCTGGATCTCTGCCGGATCAGGCTGCCCTGCATAGGGTGCTCTTACAGATCATTCGCCTGGGCTTGACCCTGCTCTCGCTTCAGACGAGCGAGGTTCCACCCCACCCCAAGAAGAGGCAGGAGGAAGGAGCTGAATCGGGGTCCCGCTTCCGGTTGGAGAGAGCTCGTAAAGAGTGGATGGGTAGCAGGTCTGTTGGAACTAGGAGTAAATTTTGGAATTCTCGTGGCGGAATCTGTCCAATTATTCTGGTCAAGGAGTATCTCGTTCATGAGGAGATGAGTTCTGAGACTGCCCTGTAAACACAGGCAGGAAGGGCCACTACGAGACTTCGATTGTTTCATGAAACAGTTTTTCAGGTTGCGGGCTCACCAGAATACTTGTGTAGATTCCGACATTGGAATGGTGTGATTTACAACCTCCTACTTTGCGTTTCATGACAGCTAGCGTAGCCCTGGGCCTATCCCCGCACAGCATGCAGCGCCCGCGCCCGCTTGTCGCGGCGCGAGCTGGGCGATTGGGCTGATCCTTCCCTGGCGCGGGGACGCTCGTGGGAAAAGAGCAAGATCGGAGAAGTTTTTTCGCATCCGGAGGGAGTAGACTGCTTTTACTGGTCAGATGCTGAGGAGAATAGCATCCACGAAGATTGGAGAACACTATGGGAAAAATCATGTTTGGCCTTTCGGTATCACTAGATGGATTTATCGCTGATAAAAATGTTGTTTGAATCAATTTCCTTCGTTTTTCAGACTCAATTCGGCTCTTGGACACATTGAGTGTGCCTGCTTGCTTTAGGGGTACTGATCACGCATTAGGGATATATCGGAATTGCTCACCCAGTTGCCGATGGAGTGGTGTCTGTGCCGCACGATCAAAGGCAAGGGGCAGACCGAGGTCGGAAGCAAGTTTTCCTCTCGGCATGGCTCCTCCTTAAGTGACTCTTTCATTTTGCACGAAGTGGCCCTTTTCGGAAAGCCACCTTTTGGCTAGAGTAGGGGTATGAGCCCGGGAGGAACCACAAGTCGGAAGAGCCTGTTTAGGCCGCTTGTAGAGCGAAGAAAGCGAGCTCGCCATCACAAGAGCAAGAAGCAATCGTAAGAGAAACATCTCTGGGAAAAAGTGGTTCTTAAAGAAAAGGCAAGATTGTCTATACTAACAATCTCGCCAAGGATCAGAAAGGGAAGACGATCATGCCAACAGAGGATGGAAAACTTACCGTTGGGATACTCCTTTTTGAGGATGCGGAAGTCCTCGACTTTTGTGGACCATTTGAAGTCTTTTCGGTCACCGGGCGGCTGAAGGCGACGGGGAAGAATCAGGGGGGAACCGACACAGCTATCAACGTCTACCATCTCGCACAAAGCGAGCGACCGGTGAAGGCGCTGGGCAATTTCCTTGTACAGCCACACTACACGATACAGAATCATCCCGAGCTGGATGTACTGGTCGTTCCTGGTGGCTGGGGGGTGTGGGCAGCGGTGCAGCAGGAAGAGGTGGTGGCGTGGGTGAGGCGGATGGCCGGGCGTGTGAGGGTGATGAGCAGCGTCTGCACAGGGGCCTTTCTCCTGGGCCAAGCCGGGCTGTTAGCGGGCCGAAAAGCCACTACGCACTGGATGAGCCTTGACCGGCTGAGCAGGGAGTTTCCACAGACGGAGGTGCAAACAGGAGTGCGCTGGGTCGATGAGGGGGACCTGGTGACCTCGGCGGGCATTGAGGCGGGCATCGATATGAGCTTGCACCTGATAGAGCGGCTGCTGGGGCGTGAAACGGCAGAGACAACGGCCAAGCGAATGGAGTATAGCTGGCAGGAAAATCAGCGCTAAAAGCTCAAAAAACGTGTGGAGAGGTATCTCTCGGAGAAAGGATCATTCATGAACCAGAACCAAACGAGCACCAATGAAGCTCAAATCCGTGAACTAGTCGAGAGCTGGGCGACCGCTGTTCGTAACAAAGACATGGAAGCCATCCTTGCGCATAGCGGAGCAATCTTAAGCTTAGAGAAACGATAGTGATGGAGCCGGAGCGTTGTACAGAACGCAAATAAGTCGTGTATACTCCGTAAGGAGTACCGGTGAATCGGAGGATATATGGCAAAGCAAGACACATCAAAAACAAAACACATACTTGACCGCAACCTTACAACTCACAACGCCAGAGACATCGATGGGTATCTCGCCAACCAGAGTCCAGACGTTGAGTTCGTGCTTCCTGGAGGTGTCACGCTGCATGGGCGCGACCAAGTAAGGCACTATACCGAAGCCCTTTGGAAGGCATTTCCAGATGGTGTCCTCACCTTCGGAAATCAAGTTCTTGCCGAAGATGCAGCGGCCACCGAACTTGTGTTTACCGGTACACACACTGGTCCGATGATGACACCCAACGGTCCGATTCCACCAACAGGCAAGCGCGTCACGACCCACTCGGTATCGATCTTGCGCATGAAGGACGACCTGATTGCTTGGGAGCATGTGTATTTCGATCAGCTCGAAATGCTAACGCAGCTAGGCTTGAAGCCAGCCGCTCCGGGCCCCAACGACCACTCTGTTTAACGAGGTATTGATGAAGGAGACGAAGATGAGCTCAACACCCCAGTTCCATAGTCAACTCCAGGCTAGTCATGTCGCGACCCGGCTCCCCGCCCAGGACCTTGCCCGCGCGCGGAAGTTCTACTCTGAGAAGCTTGGCCTCGAACCCGTCGAAGAGCGGCAGGGCGGTCTCCGGT
The DNA here is from genome assembly GCA_001919995.1 of Ktedonobacter sp. 13_1_20CM_4_53_11. The sequence goes on along the minus strand of MNIY01000013.1, from coordinate 11,501 downwards.
ATCAGTGCGGTGAGGGTTGGTTCTCCCTCTTCGAGTCGGCGGGAAGACCTTCCGGAACGCACACACAGATGGCGTTCGAGGTCGACGACATAGAGGAAACTGTGCGTGAGCTGCGGGGTCGAGGCGTGAAGTTCTTGAAGTACGATGAACCAGGACTCAAGACCGTTGACGACATCGCCTTTGTCGAGGGGAACTACCCGTCAGCTGGAGGTATCGGCGAGCGCGCCGCGTGGTTTCGCGATAGCGAGGGCAATCTCCTCGCGATTGGTCAGCCGATTTTGTAGACTTGAGTATGTCTCCACACTATTAGTGTTCAGATGAATGTAAGAGCCTGTAAACAATTTAAGCTGCCAGGGCATTATCAACCTTGAAAGCTTGGTATGGTTGCACTCGTTGCTGACGCTGCTGTTTAGCTTGGCGTTTCCGAGCGAGCCGTGCAAGCATCAAGCGGATCATCGCAATGTGGATCATGGCTTCGCTGCTCTCGAAGGACCGCTCATCATCTTTGGCGAGGCGACGATAACGATTGAGCCAACCAAAGGTGCGTTTGAAAGAAAGGTCACCATGGAGAAGAGAGTACAATTTGACTTTGAAATCGAGTTTACCAACGGTGGAGGGATACAAGGACAGGGCTTTCGTCTGGATATTGCGGGCGATGATATCAGCGACCAGGCGCTCGCTGATTACCTGGTCAGCGATCTGCGGCTGCTGATGGTTGGGAAGGTGCATATTCACAAGAAGACTATTCTGGCGGAGAAGCATAAACGTGTTCCCATCGCTGCCAGAGCGGGAAGCGAGAAACTCGTCGACTTGAGCCATACCATTGAGCATGGATTAGTGACCTATAAAGGATTACCAGCCCCCATCATCTGCGATTATGTAAGTCGGGAGGAATCAAGGAAACACTACGCGGAGGGGACCGAGTTCCAGATTGGGAAGATCGAAATGGTGGCCAACACCGGCACCTATCTCGATTGCCCATTTCATCGCTACGAGCGCGGCAAGGACCTCTCGGAAGTAGGTGTGGAAAGGCTTGCAGACCTGGATGGCATCGTTATTCGTGCTGACCACAAAGAGACATTTGCAATGAACGCTGACTTCTTCCGCGGCAAGGAACTGCGAGGGCGAGCTGTATTGGTGCATACCGGCTGGGACGCCTACTGGAATACTGACCAGTACTTCGAACACCACCCACACCTGACTGAAGATGCCGCTCACTATCTTGTAGAGTGTGGCGTCAAACTGGTCGGCATCGACTCCGTGAACATCGATGATACCAGGGGCGGCCCGAGACCCGTCCATTCCCTACTGCTTGGAGCCGAAGTCCTGATCGTGGAGCATCTGTGCAATCTGGGCCAACTTCCAGACGAAGGATTTACCTTTAGTGCTCTTCCGCCAAAGTTCAAAGGGGTAGGGACCTTTCCTGTCAGAGCGCTGGCAAAGTTACGATAACGAGCATCTTTTCTACGAATAGTACTCGAGGGCCTGTTACATTTTTTACAGGCTCTAAGGCACGTTTCACGACAGGGAGAAGCAGGGAGGCAGGGTTTGCGCCGATGCCCTGCGCTGGCGCGACTTCCGGCCGGTCGGTAGATCGCTAGGGCTGGCTCCGACCCCGGATGTACTCGTACACGCGGCGCTGCTGGTCTTGCTGCCGCGAGAGCCAGACAAAATGGAGCCAGTTGGAGCGCCCGGCAGGGATGATTTCTTCCCCTGTAGTGGCTACTTCCTCTGAAAATAATGCTTCCCCAGTATCATATCCTAGGCAACCTCTACTGATTGCAAGGAGACCTGGTAGCCCAGTTGCTCCAAGCGCCGGATCGCCCAGCGCTTGGAGGCTTCGTTGGCTTGCTCGTCGGCATGATCGGGTCCCAGTTCGCGATACGGGTGCTGCTCTTTGAGCAGGTGATAGATGATAACCAAGATGCGATGGGCCAGGGCGACAATGGCTTTCTTGTGTCCCATGCGTTTACGCAGGCGTTGGTAGTAGGCCCCCAGGTACGTCCCCTGGCTACGGGCGGCGGCGCAAGCCGCTTCCATGAGGGCCTGACGCAGCCATCGGTTCCCTTTGCCTGTTTTCGTACTCAGCCGTTTGCCCGCACTGATCTTGGCCTCAGGACACGGGCCCGCCCAGGAGACGAGATGAGCTTCGGTAGGAAAGCGATCCACCACCGTCCCCACTTCGGCCACCACGATCTCATCAATGCGCACATTGATGCCCGTGATCTCATCAAGGATGCCGATCACTTGGGCGCTGCTCAGAGAGGTGGAGCGATCTGGCGGCGCGCAGAGCGGCTCTGGATGCTCGGCGGGTAGAGCCTCAGCCTCGGTTGCAGCTGCCTCCTCGCTGGCTGGTTCCGCGTTGGCTGCTTGGCCTGCTCTTGGATCAGGGTCGTCTGGACCACTGGGGAGACCCAGACGCTGGGCAATCTCTTGATCCAACTCCCTCAGTTGCCCATCGAGAAAGTCTAACTGGCGCAACTGACTCTTCAGTAAAAAGCGATGATTCTCCGAGAGCATCCCTTGCACCGCTTCCATCAACTGCTCGCGCTTCTCTCGCATACGTCCTAGCGCTAGTTCGGCCAGGACCTGCGGGTCCTGTTCTCCCTGTAACAGGGCGTTCAAAATAGCCCGTCCAGACTTGCCTGTGATATCGGTGATCACTGACGTTAATTTCAGATTGGTATCCTCCAACACCTTATGAATGCGATTGACCAGCCGTGCCCGCTCTCCGCCGACCGTGCTGCGATAGCGCGTCAATTCCCGCAGTTCGCGTTGTGGGCGTGGGGGCACAAAACTGGCTCGCAGCAGTCCATGCTGGAGCAAGTCGGCGATCCACTCGGCGTCTTTGATGTCCTATTTTCGTCCGGGAACCGCCTTGATATGCTGGGCATTGACCAGCAGGAGTTCCATCTCTCCTTCCAACACATTCCAGATCGGCTTCCAAAACACCCCCGTCGACTCCATCGCGACTGCCCGACACTCGTTGGCTTTGAGCCAATCGCGCAGCCGATAGTGATCGTGCAACATTGTGCTAAAGGTCTGGATCTCTTTCTGAACTCCTTGCGCTGTGCAGATGAGTAAACAGGCCACGATGACCTTTTTGTGCAGATCAATTCCGCAACAGCGGGTGTAGATCACTTGCATGGGTTCCTCCATCAGAATCAACACGTGTGTGAGAGAACCTTGCCAGGTGGGATACCACCAACAAAGAAATTCCTCTGCGTGCTTCTCCGGCGAGTGCGACATGTGGTGGTGGTTCCAGGTGCCCCCAGTCAGTTTCTTATTCAGGCTCGGAGCGCTAAAGTGTTTTCGACCTGTGTGACCTGACTCGGTCCTGCTTCGAGTATAGGCTCTTTTCCGCTAGAGCGCTACTCGGCTGTGGCTGCCTAGCCCATTTTCATGCCTGGTGGTGCTGTGCTGGCTACATATGATATCCGACGAGCAAACTGATAGTTTACCTCATCAATTACTAGCTTGTTGATGACTGATAGCCCATTGAGCGAGGCTTGGGGGGTATGTTCTTGTCATCCCAGACAGAAACTCACTGCCCATGACACCAACCTCTCTCTTCTCTCAAGGAAAACCATAAGAAACTGCTTGCTGGGTCTCAACTCAACGACAAGAGTGCATCTTGAAGTATCTCGCGTATACTTCAGGCAGTCAGATCTTCATCTCTGAAAAAACTCAGGCACTTCTGCGATAGTCACGATGCAAGCCGCCCAGGACTGGGAAGGAGATGACCTTACCACTTTCATGATGTGGTGGCACTGACCCAGCTTTCTGCTCCGGAATCTGCTGCTTGATGCCTTGATGCGGTCTGGCTCGGTTGAAGGAGTGCATATACGCGTTGAGCACGCGGTGGAGCTGCTTCTCATGCAGGATGAGCAGATGATCGAGGCACTCACGCCGTACACTGCCGAGGAACCGCTCACAGATGGCATTCGCGCGCGGGGCGTAATAAGGAGTTTTAAGAATCTCAATGTCACTCGTCTGAGCAACCCGAGCGAAGCCCACACACCAAACTTGCCATCGTTATCACGGATGAGGTACCTCGGCCCCACACCAAAGGCGGTGGCTTCCCGAAGCTGTTGTGCAGTCCAAGCGTCGGTGGGATATCGTGTCATGCCGACGTGGATCACTTTGCGCGAGTGCAGTTCGATGATGAAGAAGGCGAACAGCGAGTGGAAGAAGAGATCCGTGACAGGGAGGAAGTCGCAGGCCCAGATCTGCTCGGCATGAGTGCGTAAGAAGGTCTTCCAGGTCTGCCCACGTGGTCGAGTTGTGCGCACCTGTCGCATATATTTCTGGGAGTGGCTCATGTGAGAAGGATAGCCCGATCGAGATTATAGCGATGAAGAAAGATCAGGAGGCAAGCCTCTCTCTTTTCCCACGGCGGTATGCTGCTCCTGTGGGATCACCGCCGCATATGCCGCCGAGAAGTCGCTGAAACAATGCCCCTGACGATACCCCTCTGGAATGGCCTCCCACAAGCGTTGACAGGTCTTTTTCCTCCGATCACCCACGGCAGAGGCGACCACTTGACGGCTCTTTCGGCACAAGGCGATCCAAAGCCAGGAGTCGTGCGCTTTTTTAAGCACAAACGACCACAGTTCATCGAGTTCCAGAGTAGTGGAAGTGGCATCCTCTGGGTCGGGAGCGAGCAAGGTGGTCCGTAAAGGAGGAAGCTGAGCTACTTTTTTTAATCCAACTGGAGACGGTGGCGCGAGAGACCCCAAAGGTGCGCGTGAGGCCACGCAGGAGGCTCGCGTTCTTGGGAGGCGTGCAGAATCTCCTCACGGCGAGTTTCTGGATAGGCATTGGGAGTAGGATTCTCGCGACTACGACGCCCGCAGGCGTGACAGCGATCCTTCTGCTTGCCGTTGGGGGCATGCCCATCGCGCACCAGCGCCTTGCTTCTACAGTGGGGACAGGAAAGGGTGATCGTCACCCTTGAATACTCCTCTTGTTCATCTGGAATTGGCCCTCACAGTCTACCACCTCCTTCTCACTTATGCCACTACCCCTGTTTCGAGGAGCGCATTCTCTGGGAATAAATTACTCCTCGTGCTGTGTTTCGATCATCGTATGGTTTTTTCCACATATTTAGCTTTATATAGGCAAAGATATCTATGACCAAAAAGACGAAGATCATTGTTACCATAGCCCTGATGCTTGGCATGTCGCTGGCTGCCCTCGACACCACCATCGTCGGGACTGCCTTACCCAGTATCGTCGGGAAGTTGGGAGGGATCACCCTCTACTCATGGGTGTTTTCAGCCTATTTACTGACATCCACCAGTACCGTCGCCATTTATGGCAAGCTGGCCGACCTTTTTGGCCGCAAGCCGCTCTTTCTTTTTGGCACTGCCGTCTTTCTCATCGGTTCCATGGCCTCTGGAGCAGCTCAATCGATGGAACAACTGATTCTTTTCCGTGCCATCCAGGGGTTAGGCGCAGGAGCGGTTCTGCCTATCGTGCTGACCATCATCGGTGATATTTTCGCGCTGGAAGAACGCGCGAAGGTGCAGGGACTCTTCAGCGGCGTTTGGGGTGTGTCCAGCATCATTGGCCCTGCTCTTGGCGGGGTCATCGTTGACCATTTCTCCTGGCGCTGGGTCTTTTATATCAATCTCCCCTTTGGCCTGCTCTCCGCCTTCCTGCTCATCGTCTCCCTCAAAGAGCACGTCGAGCGCAAGAAACACTCGATAGACTATGTAGGCTCCCTGACGCTTACTGTTGGTATCGTTGCGCTGCTGTTCGCCCTGCTTCAGGGAGGTGTCACCTGGGCCTGGACTTCGTTCCCGAGCCTGGGTTTGTTCGCGCTTGCCATCGTCCTGATCGCCCTCTTCCTCTTCCAGGAAGCGCGTGCCTCTGAGCCAATCCTGCCCTTAACTCTCTTCAGCAACCGGATTATCACCATTTCAAGCATTGGAGGCGTCATCCTGGGAGTAGTCATGTTTGGGATCACCTCGTATGTTCCTCTCTTCGTGCAGGGTGTCAGAGGTGGAACCGCCACCAGCGCCGGAGTCACCCTTGGGCCGTTGTTACTTGCGTGGCCGATTGCCGCGGCGTTGAGTGGGAAACTCATTCTGCGCTCTGGCTATCGCCTGACAGCAGTCATTGGCGCCTTGCTTGTCACCATAGGCGTTGGATTGGTGACGCTTTTCCAGGCGAGTTCAACGCTGCCCTCTATTGTGGTCGCGATGCTGGTAATTGGAACGGGCTTGGGCTTGATGAGTACCGCTTTCATCATCTCCGTGCAAAATGCTGTCCCCTGGAATGTCCGTGGAGTGGCAACCGCCTCAACGCAGTTCTTCCGCACCATCGGCGGGACCGTTGGCGTTGCCCTGATGGGAACCATCCTCAATCTCCAGATGGCTGCACGCTTCGCGCCCATCCTCGCACGTTATCCGGCGGTCGTGGCCCATTTGCCTAAGAATATTACCCCCTCCAACGTGCTACTTACCCCCGATGTACGCCAATCGTTCCCTGGAGACTTCCTCAATCAGCTCCAAACAGCCTTAGCCCAAAGTCTCTTCTGGGTTTATGCGCTCATGTTCGCCCTTGCCGTTCTCGGGTTAGCAACCATGTTCCTCTTCCCTGGTGGCCGCCCTGAACAGTATTCGTATCAAGCTCAAGCAGAGGATGAGAGCCAAACAGAGACGATCAAACCTGAACCGCACATCACGACAATTGGATAAGACTTTCCTCCAGCGTTGGGTAGTACCATGTGGTTGCGCACGTTGAGGCATGCCGGTGTCTAGCTTTTCAATGCTGGTAAATTGTTTCATGCCGCTGCTCCTTCAAGAATGGCTTTGAGTGTATTAACCATCTGTGGGATTATGCGTACTAATTCTGAAGTTGTTCTGCTTACCTCCACGACAACGGTGCCAATTTATGGCAAGCTGGCCGATCTCTACGGGCGCAAACCCATCTTCCTCTTCGGCTCGACACTCTTCCTGCTGGGTTCAATCCTGTGCGGAGCCGCGCAGAGCATGGAACAACTGATTATTTTTCGCGCCATTCAAGGCCTGGGTGCGGGCGCGGTACTGCCAATCGTTCTCACCATCATCGGTGACATTTTTGAACTCAAAGAGCGTGCCAGGGTTCAGGGGTTATTCAGTGGTGTATGGGGCGTCTCAATTGTGATTGGGCCTGCCCTTGGTGGTCTCATTGTCGACCATTTCTCCTGGCGCTGGGTCTTCTTCATCAATGTCCCTTTCGGCATCCTCTCCTGCCTGTTACTGGCTCTTGCCTTGAAAGAAAACGTCGAGCGCAAGAAACAAAAGCTTGATTATATCGGTACCTTGACGCTGACGGGGAGCATCGTGGCCCTGCTCTTCTTCTTGCTCCAGGGTGGGACAACCTGGCCGTGGCTATCGCTGCCAAGCTTGGGACTCCTTGTGCTCTGCCTCGTACTCGTTGCGGCATTCCTCTTCCAGGAGCAGAGAGCTCCCGACCCGATACTGCCACTGTCGCTTTTCACTAACCGCATCATAGCAGTCTCAAGTCTGGGTGGCATTGTTCTTGGCATCCTCATGTTTGGTATCACTTCATACGTGCCGCTCTTCGTCCAGGGCGTTCAGGGAGGCACCGCCACCAGCGCCGGCATCACCCTTGGGCCGCTGCTGCTGGCCTGGCCAATTGCCGCCACGATTAGCGGAAGAGTTGTCATTCGCTATGGCTATCGCTTCACATCAGTGCTCGGCATGGCTTTTGCCGCAATTGGCACAGGCATGATCACACTCTTCACAGCAGGGACCTCGCTTCCCTTTATCGTGATATCCATGTTCATCATCGGCACCGGCCTCGGCCTTGCCAGTACCGCATTCATCCTCTCCGTACAGAACGCCGTTCCCTGGAAACTCCGCGGCGTGGCAACTGCGACCACCCAATTCGTACGCACGATTGGTGGCACAGTCGGCGTCGCTCTCATGGGCACTATTCTCAACGCGCAGATGGCCTCCCGCTTCCCGGCTATTTTTGCCCGCTTCCCCGCGTCCACTGCTAGCCTGCCCAAAAACGTCTCGCAGTCCAATGTGCTCCTGACCCCTGATGTACGAAACACTTTACCAATCGACTTCCTGCATCAACTACAGTCTGCTTTCTCACAGAGCCTGTTCTGGGTATACGCTCTGGTATTCGCTTTCGCCGCCATTGGCGTAGCGCTAATGTTCCTCTTCCCCGGCGGCCGCGCCGACAAATATTCGTATAAATCAACACAAGCAGCATCTAACGATACGCCTGGTGAATCGCGTGAAGTAGAGGCCGAACACTCTCTGACAAATACGCTTTCTTAGCACAACATCAAAAGACCAATTCGGCATTCATACATCCAGTAGCCCTTAACCCACTTGACGACCCGGGCACAGTCCCCCTACAATGAGGTTGGCACTCTACTGCTGGGACAACGTAGTCATAAACCACAGGAACAAGGGAGGCAAGGAAATCTTTGATGTACTACAACGAACTCGAAACCCTGCCCCGCGACAAACTCAGAGAGCTCCAAGACACACAACTGCGCCAGACAATCAGCTACGTCTATGAGCGGGTTCCCTTCTACCAGGAACAATTTAACAAGCTGGGCATTCAGCCCGGCCACATTCGCTCAGTAGAAGATCTACCCGGATTGCCCTTCACCAGAAAGCAGGACTTGAAAGACCACTATCCCTTTGGCATGCTCGCCGTACACCGCGAACAGACCATTCGAGTCCACGCCAGCAGCGGCACTACTGGGAGAGCCACCGTCGTGTGTTACACACGCAACGACATCGCTATTTTTTCTGAAGTCATGGCTCGATCCTTCATTGCAGCGGGTGCGCGTCCCGGCATGCTCCTGCACAATGCCTATGGCTACGGTCTCTTCACAGGCGGCCTCGGAACGCATTACGGTGCGGAGAAGCTGGGTATGACCGTGGTACCGGTCTCAGGTGGCATGACGCAGCGACAAATCACCTTGATCCTCGATTTAAAACCGGAAGTTATTTGCTGTACCCCCTCCTACGCCCAAACATTGGGCGAAGAATTCAAAAAGATCGGCATCACACCTCAGGACCTCAGTCTCAAGTATGCCCTGCTTGGAGCGGAACCCTGGACAGAGACCATCCGTGCGAATGTCGACGCAAACCTCGGGGTCAGGTCGACTAATCTTTATGGTCTAAGCGAGATTATTGGCCCTGGCGTCTCACAGGAGTGTATCGAAGGTCGTGCTGGCAGCCATATCTGGGAGGATCACTTCTATCCTGAGGTGGTGGACGCCAACACGGGCGAACCACTGCTCGATGGACAGGAAGGCGTATTGATTTTCACTCACCTGACCAGGGAGGCTATGCCCCTCCTGCGCTACTGGACTGGCGACATCACTTACCTGACACACGAACCATGCGTCTGTGGCAGAACGCATGTCAGGATGGGCCCTATCAGGGGTCGCGCAGACGATATGTTGATCATACGCGGTGTAAATCTTTATCCCACCCAGGTAGAAGAGGTGCTGAAGAGCATTCCTGAAGTGGTTCCACACTATCAGATCGTGGTGACACGCGAAGGGACACTCGACGACGCCGAGGTCAAGGTTGAAGTGGCCGAAGATGTCTTTCGTGAGATAACTCAAGAAGCATGGTCCGAAGATATCCTGGAGGCTGACCATCACATGCGCAACTTGCGCGACAGCATTCAAAGCGAGATCAAAGGCATGATCGGCTTAAATATGAAAGTCACACTGATGGTGCCAGCTACGATACCTCGCAGTGAAGGTGGAAAACTCCGCAGGGTAGTCGATCTTAGAAAGCTGTAAGCGTACCTCTCTTCAAGAAAGCAGGAGAATTGTTCTATGCCAACGTTAGAACTCGAGACGATGCGCTGCGAACTGGATGGCCATCTGGCGCGCTTGCGTTTCAATCGTCCAGAGGCCCTCAATGCCGCCAACTGGGCGTGGGTGCAAGATCTTGTTTCTGCTACCGACTATTTAGCGCAGAGCGCCGAAACGCGTGTGGTTATTGTCAGCGGTGAAGGTCGCGCCTTTTGTAGCGGCCTGGATACTAAAGAACTGGCCAAAGGAAATCTCACCATCGATTGGTTTGAGACCTGGGAACGGGGCGTCATCGCGCTGGCTAACCTCAAGGCTATCAGCATTGCGTCAATACATGGCTACTGCCTGGGAGGTGGCTTACAAGTCGCTCTTGCCTGTGATCTGCGCATTGCGGCTACCAATGCTGTACTCAGTATTCCTGCTGTCAGAGAAGGCGTTGTTGCTGCTTTAGGTCCAATGCGCCTTGCCAGGCTCATTGGCGCTGGTCCCGCCAAGCAACTCTGCCTGCTCGGCCACCGTTTCACTCCCGAAGAAGGCTATGCCCTCAGAATCATCAACGAGGTGGTCGATCCTGCTCAGCTCGACGAACGTGCGTTGGCCATCGCCCACGAGTTACTGGATATCCCATTTACCGCCCTCTTGCACACCAAAGAGCAGATTGATGCAGCGTTCGAACTGGATACCACCACGCAAATGGCTGCATTTATCGTTGCACAGGAGGACTGCCTGCGCTCACCCGAACACGCCAGGGTCATGGAAGAATACCGCGCAATGCAAGCGCGTCCCAGCCAGGAAAAAGCATAGGTATACCTGTTCAGCGCTTCTCGCCACCGTGACTGTCACACCCGCAGCATCCCAAAGTATCATCACGAAGAGCGAAGCGATGAGGAGGAATCGGTAAAACTTGCAGTTGGCGCTATTTGATTGTAGACTCAACGTAAAACATACAGCAAGCGTAGGAGGAACATGTCTATGGCTGTCGAATATAAAGACTATTACAAAATCCTTGGGGTTAATAAGGATGCAGGTGAGAAAGAGATTCGACAGGCATATCGCAAACTGGCGCGCCAGTATCATCCAGATGTCAATCCGAACGACAAAACGGCTGAAGACAAATTCAAGGAGATCAACGAGGCCAACGAGGTACTCTCTGATCCTGAGAAGCGCAAAAAATATGATGAGATGAGCAGCTACTACCAGCAGTATGGTCAATGGCCTGGCGCTGCGGGAACAGGCGCAGGAGGGGAACACTACCAGTACCGCACGGTCAACGAGGAAGACCTGCGGGACATCTTTGGCGAACAATCCCCCTTCTCAGATTTCTTCGAAACCTTCTTTCACTCAGATTTTTCACCAGAAGCAGGTGAGCGACGGCGTACAACTGGAAGGAGGCGGCAACAGCCTACAAAGGGTCGCGACATAGAGTCTCCCATAGAGGTGTCTCTGGCGGAAGCATACAAAGGTGCGACACGAGTCCTTGAGCTTGCCGAAGCTGATGGCACTACCCGCCACCTGGAAGTGAAGATTCCTCCCGGAGTGGACGATGGCTCACGTATACGTATCGCGGGCCAGGGTGAACAGGGTACAGCGGGACGTGGCGATATCTACCTTGTCGTGCATGTCATTCCCCATCCTCAATTTACCAGGGAAGGTATTCACCTGCGCACACGTATCGAGGTACCGCTTGCAG
>MNIY01000028.1 GCA_001919995.1 Ktedonobacter sp. 13_1_20CM_4_53_11 | reverse complement strand
GCGCGGCTGAGCAACCTGATCTTCTCTTTCATATTGACTGGCCCGACGTACTTCACCTGATCATTATCAATCATCGGCTTGATCATATCATTGAAGTAGCCGACCGATTCATGTTGGTGACGATCGATGGTACCGGCAAGCACAATCTTTACCCCGGCTCGCTTCGCTGCCTCAATCGCCAGGTGCGTCCCTTTATCCGCGACAAACCGTCCTAGCCACACAAAAAAATCCCCCCGTCTCTTAGCGGTTGGGACAAATTGTTGCATTGGCAGCCCATGGTGGACAACTCCTACAAAGTTGAGGGGGTACGGTACCTCTTCACGAGCGCTCTCGCTAATGGCAACCATGGGCAGTGAGGGCGCCCACTCCATGTACAGCTCGTCCGCCGTGCCGATCCAGGATTGGATACGGTCAAAAGGAAAACGGCTATGCAGTGTGGTAACATGCGGTGTGGCCAGTGGAGCAGTGAGGGGGAAGATATACATGTCCGAGCTTGAGGAGAGGTGCGTATGCAGGATATCAAACTTGTGTTGCTTGACATATTCGACCGATTTATGTAAATGGTAGTAGGCTTTGAGGTGACCATGCCATGGTATGCCCTCTTCAATGAGAGGCTTTGGGAAAAACGAGACAAGCTTTGCAGAGGTTTTGGTGTTGCCGGGCGCAAACAGCGTCACCTGGTGTCCCCGCGCGACCTGTTCCTCAACAAGGTTGTATATAACGATCTCCGTTCCTCCGTAGTTTTTAGGAGGTATGGCTAACCATGGGGGAGCGATATGCGCGATTTTCATGTTCAGGGCCCCTTGCTATAACGGTTCTCTAACTTTTAACCGTTTGTTGCCTCTATTTTTAGAACTTCTTTTAGAATATATCACACCTTGAATACGTGCTTATAGCTATACAAGTTCCAAAAACTCGTGAAAAAGCAACAGCACAACCAACTACTACGCTATCTCTCTACCATTGGAAACTCTCGCCCCTCCATCTGTTCAAAGGCAAAGCGCAGCGAGGGTGGAACGGGAGAGGGGCGGCCGGTGAGATAATTGCTCCACACCATGGCCGTCTTGCCAGTCGCAAAGATACGCTCAGGCTCGTTCACATCGCGTATCTGGTGTTCCATATTGAAGCTTGTGCGCCCGACTCGGACAACACGCACGCCAACCTCTACGGTATCAGAACGCACCAACGGCAACATATAGGTACAGGTAACTTCTTTGACCAGCAGCCCATAGTGACTCCCACTGGTTCGTGTCTGAATACGCGGATTGTGCGGGGGGTGCGAGACAATGCTTTCTACTTCTTGATGTTCCTCGCCAGAAGGCCACTGCTCCAACCAGGGCTTTAACTTATCAAAATAGTAACTTCTTGCTTCCTCGAAATAGGTTAAGTAGACGGTATTATTCACGTGCGCTAGTGGATCAAGATCGCGAAATCGAATTTGTACTGGATACCAGCAAGGAAAATTATCGCTCATAGAGGTATTGCTCTTTCCTTTCTGCTACGCGCTCACCTTGATCTAGATAGTAGCAGAATAGGCTTGCTCAAGACAATAGCTCTCTGACTGATTGAAAAGGTATACGGTTGGACGCACATGGAGGTCGCCGAAGGATACCAGCTTCCTCTTGGCACCGTCAAGGCTCGCATGCGCCTCGGACTGCTTCATCTCAAACGAGCCCTGGAGCAAGAGGCTCTGGTTAAGTTCCTGCTTCATCCAGAATCGCCTGATTGCACTTACTCAGGCACCCCATTCTGTCCACAGGCGTTGATTCCCGCAGAACGAACATGCGGTACATGTTCCATGCTATATACTAGAAAGGATCATATATAGCTACTGGATATCTCCCCCAAGATATCCTTCCCTGGAACATTTCTTCATCCCCCACGTGTATAATAATATCTTCAGGTGATAATGCGGTTGACATCCTGTTGAGAAATCATGAAGATTTGCCTTAAAACGTATCTATCGGGTTAAGAAGAACAAGCTTGTTTTTCAAGCAGAAAGAAAGGCGATAGTTTTGTTTACTGAGGTTACACAACGAGAATACCTGGGCGCAAAGGGAAGAGAAAATATCTGGCAGGCCAAAGAGGATGCCAATCTTCTTCTCTCAGGTGCGCTGCTAGGTGGCGAGATCATCCGAGTACGCCTGCTCCGTGGGAATGAAGTAACTCAGGTACTGCATGCCCTACAAGACAATAGCGCGAGCCTGCTTCGCTACCAGCTTGCCGATGGAGGTTCCGGAACATTACCCTATCACTCGTGGATTGTTGCCAGGGGTGATGAAGAGTGGACAGGCTCACTCAGCCAGGCCCAGGCGCTCAGCACTATTGAACCATACCTGCAAGGATTTGCCTTCTCTGACTCATCTCTGCGGTTGAAACGCCCGCTCGCTAGCGAAGAACGCGTCTACGGGTTGGGCGAACGCACCGGTTCGATGAATAAACGCGGCCAGGCATTTCCAATCTGGAATATTGACCCGCACAAGGGACATAATCCAAAGACAGAGAACATGTACACCTCCATCCCCTTCTACCTCGGGGTTTCAAACGCGGAGGGCACCGCCTATGGCGTATTGATCGACCATACAGGGCGTACTGAAATGGATATCGGGAAAACAGACAGGACATCGGTACAAATGACGATTGAAGGAGATAACCTGGTCGTCTATTTCCTGGTCGGGCCAAAGCCACGGGATGTGATGCGCCAATACACGGAACTCACCGGCCACATGCCACTCCCGCCGCGCTGGGCGATTGGGCATCACCAGAGCCGCTGGAGTTATGCCTCACAGCAACAGGTAGAACAGGTAGCCTCGCAGATGCGCGCTCGCTACCATCCCTGCGACGGCATCTGGCTCGACATTGATTATATGGATGGTTATCGCAACTTTACCTGGAATCGCGAGGCATTCCCCCAGCCTGAAACGATGACGCGCGACCTCCATCAACAGGGTCTACACCTGGTGACCATTGTCGATCCTGGTACGAAAATTGATGAGCACTACTTTGTCTACCAGCAAGGCATGGAGCAAGACTACTTCTGCCGCTTTGTGAATGGAGCAATCTTCGTCGGCAACGTGTGGCCTGGAGCCTGCGTCTTTCCCGATTACTCGCGGAGCGAAGTACGCGAGTGGTGGGGAGATCTGTATAAAATATTGCTCGATCAAGGTGTTGATGCCTTCTGGAATGATATGAACGAACCCGCACTAACGGATATGATGGTATTGGAAAATCCCACGCCGGCAGATATGCCGGGATTGGATGATCAGACCAAACTCTCGCCACCGGTAAAGTCGAACACGATGGCCGATGACGTCCTTCACCTTGGTGATGGAGACCACCCCACGGGGCCAGATGGAGGGCCGACGCTGCACAAGTTTTTCCATAATGCCTACGGCATGGAAATGGCACGTTCAACGTACGAGGGCTTACTGCGCCTGCACCCAGGACAGCGCCCATTTGTTCTGACACGCTCCGGCACAGCTGGTGTGCAGCGCTACGCTGCGATATGGACAGGAGATAACACCAGTCACTGGACGCATATTCCGATGGCGATTACTATGTGCTTGAATATCGCTATGAGTGGCGTGTCCTTCGTCGGCATTGATATCGGCGGCTTCTGGGATTCCTCCAACGGTGAATTGCTTGTGCGTTATGCTCAGCTGGGAGCGCTCCTCCCGTTCTGCCGCAACCACAATGCTATCGGCAACGTGGACCAGGAGCCCTGGGCCTTTGGCGAACCTTTTGAAAGTGCCTATCGCACGGCTATCGAAACCCGCTACCACCTCATGCCTTACCTGTATACCCTCTTCGAGCAGGCAGCACGTAGTGGAGCGCCGATCATACGCCCGCTCTACTTCCACTATGCACGGGACGAGCAGGCATGTGAAGTGGAGGACGCGTTCCTCGTTGGTGAAAGGCTACTCTCAGCGCCAGTGTATGAACAGGGCGCAACCAGCCGCAGGGTCTATCTCCCGGCAGGGACATGGATCGATTTCTGGAATGGTAACGAATACCCGGGTGAAGGCTGGAGCGACATTGAGGCCCCTCTGGGGAACTGGCCACTACTCATTCGCGGTAATAGCATCCTTCCCACGGGACCAGCAATGCAATACGTTGATCAATATCCAACCGATCCATTGACGTTTACCTGCTACATGACGACCGATGGAGAGGCGAGCTATACACTGTACGAGGATGACGGTTCTACACTCGCTTATCAAAGCGGCACGTTCGCCGAAACGACGATCAGTTGCAGTGTAACGCCAGATGTTACTACAGTGGAGATCGACGAACACTTCAACGCGTATCGCCCACAGCGCGAAACGTACGTAGTGATTGTAAAGGTGGGCAGCAAAACGCTGATGAAGAGCGTAAAGGCGGGTCAAGGGAAAATAGTCATACGGCTATAGGAAGTGCTGATGAAGGCAAGAAACGTTTCTTGCCTTCATCGGAGATTGGATTACTCCCACATAACTACTTTCTCCGTGAGTTCTTTGACAAAGCGCGACTCACTTCCCTTGATGGTCAGCAGGTAGAGGGCTTCGGCGGCCCGCGTCATCCCTACGTAACAGAGCATGCGCTGCTGCTCAAGGTACAATTGCACCTCTTCGGGCTCACTATGTTGCAGGCCCTGGTTGGATGGGAGCACTCCCATCGTCAGCCCTACCAGGAAAACGACCGGGAATTCTAGCCCCTTCGCAGAGTGGATCGTCATTATCTTGATGCGCTCCTCAAGCAGGTCAAAGTCGCTATCTTTATGCAGTACGGTGCGTAAACCGCTGTGATCCAACTCGCGCTGGCACTGCTCGCACATCTGATTGGTGGGACAGAGCACCACGAAATCGGAGAGGCGAAATACCTGGTCGCTGACAAGATCAAGGATACGTTCCCTCACCAACTCAAACTGAGCATGCGCATTGGCTGCCTTAACCAGTACGGGGGATGGTCCCTGGCGCTGCGTCCATTCAGGATCGACGTATTCTTGCGCAGCCAGCATCAGTATATTGTTCCGCAGCAGATGGGCTGCTGCCTCTGCCACCTGGCGCGTATTACGGTAATTTTTCCGCAGAATGACGGTATGTCCCCTGGCCTGTATACCGGCCTGTTTCCAGGAAAAGCCACGGGAGTATAATGTCTGGGCGGCATCGGCAAGAATCATAACACTATGCACCGCCCCTTCCGGTTTTGCTGGGGATGGAGCAACAAACTGCTGTATGACGCGCAGGTCTACCGGTCTTAGATCCTGGGCCTCATCGACAATGATATCGTCAAAGTCACTGGCAACCGGCTGGTCCTGCAGCGTCTCCAGCGTGACGGCGGCATAATCTGCCCAATCGTGAAGCCTGGCATGGAGCATACGCCGCTGGTACGCTTCATAAACCTTCCACACCGCCTCGCGCTGCTTTGGACTTAAGGCCGTCTTACGCCCATAGCGTTCAACTGCCTTATACTCTTCCAGGCTTTTCATGCCCAGCCCTTTGATGACACGCTTGATCTCTTCCTCAAAAAATATCTGGTCACGCTGTAATACCATTGCGTTATCTTTTAATCGTATTTCATGCAGCGCATCATAAAGAAATTTACGCGTCATCCCGTCGTCTGCTATATGCAGTTCAATAGAGCGCGTGCGCAGAAATTGAATCATCAGACTGTGTAGTGTCATAACCTGTAAATTCTTAGGCAAGGGGCCGATCAGTTCTTCAATCAGGGCTTTGGTAACGGATGAAAGTGTACGGTTAAAGGTCAGTACAAGCACGCGCCTGCCCTGCTCAGCCAGACGAATCGCCCGGTAGATACCTACCGTCGTCTTTCCTGAGCCGGCAGAACCCTTCAGCAAGATCAATGGCGATCGCTCCATGTCTACATACTGTTGCTGTTCAGGGCGCTGGAGATTGAGCATCAGACGCTTGATTTTTCCCTCACAATAACCCTCGAAGCGATTAAGCGTTGAGCGATAGAGCAGGCGCGAGGAGTCAAACATGACGTCTTCGAGATCGGTGGAGGTACTCAGTTCCTCCAACCAAAGGCGTGTCAATTCCGGAAGCCCGGAAAGTTCAAAGGCGGACTCCAGCGACGCGGCTCTCTTGAGTGGCCCCACCAGGTGTGATGGTACGCCCAGGATGCGCAGATGAGCATTCTGGAAATACGCAAAGGCATTCGGTGTACCTATCTGCATTGCCGCCGAAGGTATGGACACAGGTCCAGCATTTTTGAAGACAGAAGGAGCAAAGGCCGGTTTCTTTGGCTCGTCCAGAGAAGGCTGCGGAGTTGTTGGTCCTGCTGGTTGATCCATACGACTGAAGCGCGTATTCGCGGCAAAACCTCGCAAATGAACATTGTCTACCAAAGAGTGTGGGCCGATATCCCAGAGTTGTAAATTGTTATCTTTGATCTCGTAGAGCAGGCGCATACTCTCGGAAATGTAACAATCCCATATGTTTGCCTTCACGTTGTGTAACCGGTGGGAATTCAGCGAGGGGTGACCAGGATTCTCCGATAGTAAACGGATCTTGCGTTTGACGATATCTCGCATGGGGAATGGAAGCCGGCTGAATGACTGTTCAAACGCATCGCTCATTAAGACGTCCGCAATCATTTGATCCCTCCACTTACCATTATCTCTAAACATGGTACTTGTTAGTGCAGTTATTGTCAAATTTTTCGCGGATATAAGGATCTTTGGGCGGTTGCCAACATTCACGATGCCGTGCTATATTACGGGACGGAAGCTTCCGTTAATTTTGTCGAGAGGAAGAGAACATGCAATGCCCTCGCTGCGGCCATGAGAATGCAGGCTCACGTGCCTACTGCGAACAATGTGGTACGCCCCTGAACGGTACAGAGGGAACATCGGTGCAAGTAGAATACAAAGTACCCCCCCCACCACCCCTCAACGGACACAAGGTACTGCCTCTACAGTTGCCACATCCACCCCTGTCACCACCACCCAATTTAGAGGATGACGAGGTGACACCCACACTCCTTGCGCATCCAGAAAGCATCGCTCGCCCGCGCGTCGGTGTATTCAGCGGTATACTCTACTTTATAGGCACCGTTATTGCCATCTTTGGCCTGCTAGGGGCGTTAACAACCCCTGGCTCGGGAACAGTAATCGGTCTCACCGGGTTACTCCTCGCGCTGGTAGTCTTGATACTCAGTATCGTCTTTTTTGTTCGCCTGCGCAGGCGAGCGCCCACTCTACGCTGGTGGCAGCGTATCGTTTGGATCATAGGAGCAACGCTGATCGCGGCGCTGGCGCTCATCTTGGAAGCAATTGTCTCCCCACACGGCCTGCTGACGCAGTATTTTACGGCTTTCGTTCAGTTGTTCTATGGCCTTGGCCTGGCTGCAATCGCCATCTGGTAGCATTAGAGAGGCGAGGGTTTCTGTTCAGTAGAAACCCTCGCCTTCGCTCATACCTCTATCAAGAGCTCATTATCTTTGAGCATTTGACTACCGCCATCTTCCGCTCCTTCTTCAAGAACAATTTGTTTCGCCCGCGTGGCGCTCTTTAAATCGACCATCGCCATCTCTAAAGAGGCCCGTTGAGCAGGCTGCAAATGGCCACTTATGCGCAGAGATGCCAGTTCGGCGCCGACGGATTGCCCCCGTTCGGCTTTGTAGCGACGAACCTGGCGCAGAAGCTCTAAAAGCGTTTCGCCTATAGCTTCGGCCTCCGTATCTATCCACTCTGGTTGTTCCGATGGCCAGCTTGCCAGGTGAATGGATGAAGCACCATCCCACTGGCGAAACAGTCCCTGATAGATCTCTTCCGTGATATACGGCAGGAAGGGAGCCAGCAATTTCAGCACAGCGAGGAGCGCCTGGTAGAGCGTCCACTGCGCAGCGTATTGTGCTGCTCCTGCCTCACTATAAAGGCGTGCTTTCGCCAGTTCCAGGTAGTTATCACAAAGATCCGACCAGAAGAAGCGATCAATTTCCGCGCGAGCGGCGGCATATTCATACCTATCCAACTCTGCCGTTGCGCCAGCAATCGTTCTCGCAAGGCGAGAAAGCAGCCAGCGGTCCGTCGGAAGCAAAACAGCGGGGCGAGCTCCATTGGTGAAACGTGCCAGGCGGCTCTCAGCGAAACGGCTGGCATTCCACAATTTCGTGACCAGGCGGCGCCCGGTAGCGATGTTTTCTGGACTAAGGGGACTATCCGCCCCAGTGCGACCCGTTGTCGCCCAATAGCGCAGGGCGTCAGCCGATTCCTTCTCCATGATTTCCATCGGTCCAACCTCGTTATGCTCCTTCGACTTGGAGAGTTTCCGCCGGTCAGCAGAGAGGCCATGTCCTGAAATCATGACCTCCCGCCAGGGGATGTCGTTCGTATGATAAAGCGACTTGACGATGGTATAAAATGCCCATGTGCGAATGATGTCGTGCGCCTGGGGACGCAGGCTGGCCGGGAAGTGCTGAGCAAACCAGGCGGGATCATCGATCCAGTGTCCGATGATCATTGGCGTGCAGGACGACGTAGCCCACGTGTCCATGACATCCGGTTCTGGCTCAAAATCAGTTGAACCACAGGCGCAAGCAACCAGGGGCTGCGTGGTTTGCGGGTCAACTGGTAGTTGCTCTAGAGATGCCAGCATGGTCTCTCCGCACGCGCGACATATCCAGGCCGGGAACGGAACGCCAAAGTAACGTTGGCGCGAAATGCACCAATCCCACTGCAGGTGTTCAACCCAGTGCTCATAGCGGATACGCATATGCTCAGGGTGCCAGCGTATCTTGCGTCCGGCCTCGAGCAATCGCTCTTTTTGGTCCAGGACACGAATAAACCATTGCCTCGTGTGCAGGTACTCGATGGGGGTGCCGCAGCGCTCGTGTGTTCCGACATCGTGTTCTATCGTTTCCTCGCTGATTATCTGTCCGGTCTCTTCAAGGTAGGTGAGGATGCGCCTACGGGCCTGCTGAACTGTCAGGCCAGCATAGGAACCCGCTAAACCCGTCATGTGTCCATCTCGTCCAATGGCT
>MNIY01000157.1 GCA_001919995.1 Ktedonobacter sp. 13_1_20CM_4_53_11 | reverse complement strand
GGGAGTTACAGGAGGGAGAGAAGATTGTCGTTGAGGGAGATAAAACCAAGCGCGGCGTCATTGGAGCAAGCTGTGTCAGTTTCTCTCGCTGAATGGTAGTTGAACAAGGAACTTGCTATGCTTAACACTACACGCCTGCGTGAACTGCTTGTTCAGCGGGATCTTCTTGTCGCTCCCGGAGCCTATGATGCCCTCAGCGCTCGCCTCATTGCCCAGGCAGGATTTCCTGCCGTTTATATGACCGGCTTCGGCACAGCAGCCAGCGTACTTGGGCAGCCGGATGTCGGCCTACTCACTATGAGCGAGATGGTGAGCTGCGCCGCGGCCCTCGCTGCCGTTGTTGGCGATCGACCACTTATTGCTGATGCCGATACTGGTTACGGCAACCCGATTAATGTGCGTCGCACCGTTCGTGAGTATGAGCGGGCAGGAGTGGCTGCTATCCACATCGAGGACCAGGTCTGGCCTAAGAAGTGCGGCCATATGGAGGGCAAGCAAGTCATTCCCGTCGATGAGATGGTTCAGAAGATACGCGCTGCCGTTGATGCCCGGCAGGATCCCGACTTCGTGATTATCGCACGAACTGATGCCAATGCCGTGTATGGTCTTGAGGATGCGCTACGCAGAGGAAGAGCGTATCGCGATGCAGGGGCCGATGTCATCTTCATCGAGGCGCCTCGTTCCATAGAGGAACTGCGCGCTATTGCACAGGCGTTTCCAGATGTTCCATTACTCTATAATTGGGCAGAGAGTGGTAAGACGCCTTTGTTACCCTTAGAGGAAATTCACGCTCTTGGATTCAAACTTGTCATCTTTCCCGTCAGCATGTTGTTCGCGGCTACGCAAGCTCTACTTGACCTGTTAGAGGCGCTCAAACAGGGACAGACGTCCCTTGCATTTGCAGAGCGCATGGTCACCTTTTCCCAATTCACTGATCAGATTGGCTTGCCTGAGATTCAGGCTTTGGAGCGCCGCTATGGCGTCCATCAATAGTCATTATGTAACCTGGTTGAAAGACAGATTGCAACGACGCTAGCGCGTCTAGCTTCGCTCAGCAATCTGCAAGGAATGTAAAGGAGAAATCGTTCTATGGCACAAAACAGTTTCCAGAAGTCGAGTATCACCATCGAAGCAGCCGAACGTATCATTAAGGCAGCCGAAAAAAAAGCTCAAGAAATGGGGAAGCCTATGAGTATTGCTATTTGTGATGAGGATGGCACGCTCAAGGCCTTTCGTCGCATGGATGGGGCGCCCCTTTTAAGCGTACAAATCGCTCAGGACAAGGCATTCACCGCTATTAGCTTTGGTGGCATGGCATCGCATGAATGGTACGACTTCATCAAGAATGATCCACCATTGCTTCATGGCATTGTTAAAACAGATCGCTTAGTTGTATTTGGTGGTGGTTATGCTATCAAGACTGATGCTGGGATAATTGGCGGCATCGGGGTCAGCGGAGCTCACTACTCAGAGGATATGGAAGTGGCGCAAGCTGGCCTGGACGCACTGTAGCATAGGAATAGATTATTTCAATATAGCAGCATGAAAGATGCCGGTTCGCCGACATCTTTCTTATTTTCAAAGCGGTCAATGATGGGGAGGGGGAGTCGGCGTACTCGTTGGTTTTCCATTGCCATGATTACTAGAATTTCCGGTTCCGCTGCCGTTGCCATTGTTCTTGCCAGGCTGAAAAGCGGGGATGTTTGTCTTAAGGCAGGTTCCTAAAGGCATCGCGCCGCAACTCTTGAGCGCCTGCGCCAGGTAGTTCAGCAAATTATCACTGGTCAGTTTACTACTCGCGCTGGTTTTGTTATGAGTTGCCAGGTAGCTCGCATAGGCCAGCAGCATATCGATTTCGCCATAGCCAAATACACGCCGCGAAGAAACGGACGCGCCACTGGAGGTTGTACCCTTGAATGTCCCTTGATGCAGCGCGCAAATAGCCTGTATCGCACTACTTTTGCTAGCGGTGCTGAGTGAGTATTTGCTTGCCAGTTGCTGGGCTTCCGGGAGGCCCGGGCAACTGTTCCTATGACTGGTGGCATCATGACCGTTGTTCTTGTGACTGGACACATCCTTTTTAGCCGCAGTGGACGACTGCACATGAGTAATCGAATGGACAATGCCTGTTCCCGCCGGGGTAGCGGCAAATACGGCTGTGGCGCTCCCGATGAGCACAATACTGGCAAACGCAGCTACCAGCAATTTTCCGAGCTTCGCTCGCCCCGCGCTAAAGCGGGGTCTGCATATGAACGTCTGCACGAATTTCATAAGCATTCGACCTGCGGAGACCCCCGTCATTCATGCGGGGGAGGAAGCAGGTCTTCCTTTCTTCAATTTTATGAAGATGTGTGCATAGGAGGTGCTCCTATTAAAAGGGGTAGACGACAAATCCCCTCGCTATGCACCATCTTCACAGGGATAGATGCAAATACCAGGCCAATGGTTACGGTCATACTCTATTTTGGGGAATGCCGAGCTTCGCTCGCCCCGCGCTAAATCGCGGGTCTACGTACACTGTAAGACAAAAAGGCTACCATGATTGTTTTTTTGCTGCCCCGTAACTACAATGAGCCGAATTGCAACTCTATTAATAGAGATGCTGGCTTGTAGGGAGGGAGGCTATCAATTCAATGGAGGCTATCAGCCGTCAGCTTGACCGGGCGCGACGAGGCGAATCCGAGGCATTGAGCATGCTGTACCGGCAGTTCCTCCCTGGAGTATTTGGCTATATTGCTGCTCGCGTGCCTGATCGTACCACAGCGGAAGATCTGACCTCCGAAGTGTTCTTAAAGATGGTCGAAGGTATCAGTCATTTGAGAGCTACCGACGAGGCTGGCTTTGTCGCATGGCTGCTCCAGATTGCGCGAATCACCGTAGCTGGATATTACCGCAAGCGCGAACACCTTCCAGCGCTTGTTTCTCTCGAATCGGACAGCCAGGAAGAGGAAGCGTTAGGAAACAGCGAGGTGTCTCTCAGGAGTTATCCCAGCCAGGATCCGGCAGAGAGAGCGGAGACACGCGATGAATGGAATACTGTTGTCAACGCCATCAATATGTTGACGGAAGAGCAACGCCAGGTGCTCGTTGGCCGGCTGATACTGGGATATGACGTGGCTACCGTCGCACGTATGATCGGGAAAAAAGCCAACGCTGTCAAAGCCCTACAATTTCGAGCACTACAAAGCCTGCACCGTCTGCTGGGGAAGCGAGATTTCTCTGAGCGAGCAACCCGTGTTCAGGCGCGACAACGCGGAGGGAAACCATGAAACCACTATCTGAACGCCTCAACGATCGGCTCGAGCGAAGAGATAGGCGCTCCTGGAAAGAAGGAGAAGCGCAGGGCTGGCTCCACGCGCCTGATCGCGACCCGGAGATAGATGAACTGGTGACACTTGCCAGGCGTTTACAATCGACCTCTCATTTGCAAGCGGATCCTGACTTTGCCTCGCAGCTGGAGCGACGTATGCTGATACAGCATGCAGCACTGAGCAGGAAGCAACCCGCGCATCGATGCTTTTTCCCGCGCATGTGGCACATGAACCCTGCTCCTGCCATTGCGCTCGGCTTTTGCCTGCTCGTGCTGTTGCTGGGTACCAGTATGCTGGTCGTAGCCGCCAGTATCACGAATCCTGCTAATCCGCTCTATGTATTGAAACGCTGGGAGCAACACGTGCAGGTCTCGCTCTCGAATTCGCCCACCCCTCAGGCTGAATTAGATTTACAATATGCCAGGGAGCGGCTTCACACGCTGGCTAGCCTCACTAATCCAGCCCATGATGATGCCTACCGCCAGGCGCTGGCCGACCTCGATAAGCAGATGAACGACGCCACCCGCGCCATCTCAGCACTCTCTGTCGTGCCTGAACGCAATCGGCTGAGAAACGAGCTCTCCAGCTTCGAAGCCGAGGAGCGCCATACGTTGCGGACCTTTTTGCCTCAACTCGATGTGCCCGACCGCCTGGTAACGACGGATGAATTGGGACGCCTGGGTGATATCGTCCCCCGCCTGCTGAGTGTTGAGATCGTCCTGTCAGTGCGCTCCAGCAGGCATATCATCATCAGTATCTCTGGAGATAACATACAGCCGGGTGCGCAACTGCTGATGGATGGTCAGGTAATGGAGGCGCAAGGGTCATTCCATAATGGCGTCTATGTTTTCATGCTAAGCTTGAGCGGCAACCAGCTTCCCAGGAACATCGGCATCCTGAACACCGATGATACTGCTGCCCAGACGACCACGATTACGATGAAAAGCTCAAATGAGAATAGCAATAGCAATAGCAATGGCAATGGTGATTCGGGCAACAAT
This sequence comes from Ktedonobacter sp. 13_1_20CM_4_53_11, assembly GCA_001919995.1. The sequence goes on along the minus strand of MNIY01000157.1, from coordinate 5,284 downwards.
GGTGAGCACGGGAAGGGGAATGATGGAGGAAAACCCGGCAAGGCTCCTACACCTGATCATTAAGTCAAAGACACTCCTCAAAATACCGGTACCTTACGTTCTTTTTGATAGTTTCTTATTGTTCGCCGGCATACCACCGGCTAGAAAATGAGGCGATTTATTGAAGAAAAAAGGTACCCTGTTCCTGCTATTTCCCCTCTGTGCCATCCTACTCGCGGCTGTGACGCTCATTCCACTGGGAACGCATGCCATGACAGCCAACGGTTTGACTACTCGTAATAGCGCACCAGCAAGCAGAATACACTACATCAGGCCGACGTCCTATGTTGTGTCCAATGCGGGCGAAAACCTTTCGTATAATGGTGGTCCTGTGATGGTCGGCACTGCACAAGTCTATGCAATATTTTGGGAACCGACAGGTTCCACGGTGAGTGCTAACTACAACAACCTGATCCTGCGGTATTTTCGTGATGTGGGAGGTACAGGGTTGTATGCAAACAATAGCCAGTACACTGATACAACTGGGACAGCCCCAAGCAATGCGACACTTGCCGGCTCATGGGTCGATACGTCTTCCTATCCCTCTAGCACGCTGCAAGATAGTGATGTGCAGAACGAAGTGACCAATGCGCAAAAAACGAATGGCTGGACTTCGGCTAATACGCATGTTTTCTTTGTGTTTACTGCTCAAAACGAGACGATTTGTAGCGGATCGGAGTGCAGTTTCACAACATTTTGTGGATATCACAGCTTCTTTGGCACCAATACTATTTATGCTGCTATGCCATATGTAGGCGGCGTTCAAGGCTGTGATACACCTTCCAGTCCCAATAAAGACGATGCAGATAGTACGATCAACGTGGCTTCGCACGAACAAATGGAAGCGGCGACCGATCCGCTCCTCAATGCCTGGACCGACTCCAGTGGGCAGGAAATTGGGGACAAATGCAACTTCACATTTGCAGCAACGGCAAGTGACGGTTCCGATGTCAATTGGAATGGCGATCCTTACATTGTTCAGGAAGAATGGGACAATACGCAAAGCGGTTGTGCTATTACTGGTCCGTAAAGGTCACGTGCTGGCTGACCTGACCCAATGCGAAATTGGGTCAGGTGTCCACCGTGCCGCTGTTCTTCGCCAGCGATTTCCTTTTTTCCAGTTGTCACGCTGCCACCGCTTCTTTATCCAGGGCAGCAAGGATGGAGCGACGAAAATCCTGCTCCTGGAGGCGATACCAATGCTTGCGAAAGGCATGATATTGCTCCTCACGGATTTGCTGTTGCTTGCGTAACAACTGCTCCAGGCCGTAGCGCTGCTCGGCAGTGGGAACAGCTGAGGGATCGAGTAATTCCGCTACCAGTTCCGGTCGTAGAAATGGTTGTGCTTTGCCCTGTTTGTTCTTTGTTGAGGAGACTGCCTGTTGATCCAGGGGACCCTCCTGGCTACCTAAACACAGCCGCAGTAAAGCTATCAAGACATCGCTATCGTGCAGCTGTCCCAGTTCTTCTTGTATCTGTTCTAACTCCTTGACTACAGGTTTGCAATCCTGCGGCAAGAAATCTTCAAAGATTTCAAGGGTATAGCGAAGGCGCTTCGCAGCGATGCGCAGGTTGTGCAACTCTCTCACGGAGTAAGGGCTATCAACAGAGTCGCTCCAGTTATACATTTCATCTAGCCTCGTTCGGGCAATCACACGCGCATTCTTACCGGTTGGTGCCTGGACGTCCAGTCCTGTAATCGGTTTAGCTTTGGCCATTGGAAGATGCTCCCTTCGGAATACATGACTTGATCTTATCCTGGATCTTTTTTTCGTCAGCGTTTTGCAGATAGTCTTCGAGCACTTGTTGCTGCTGCTTCCGATAGGCACTCAATCGGTCAATCAACCATTGCATTCCCTCTGTTTCCTCATTGGGAGCCTGTTGAAGCAGATCCCCCACGTGTTGAGTCATGACATCGGTATCACGGACTATTCCCAATAGATCGGCGGCTTTTTTCACTTCTCGATACGCCTGTTTGAACGGTTTTGCCTTACATGCTGGCTCATAGGCATCCATCGTAGCGCGAAGGCGGCGTGAAGCCACGCGCATTTTATGCACGTCCTCGACCTCCTCATGCGTGAGGACCTTCTCACGCCAACCAAGGAATTTCTTCGCACGCTTCTTCAGTTCACCTCGTCCTGACTCTACAAATGTCTCTTGAGGAGTTTCGGCCTTCTGCGCCTCCTTTGGCAGAGGCGGTACTTGTCCCATCCTCTCATCACCTGGTTTGACCTCTGGATGATCAAACCAGTGCTCACCATAGCGAGAATAGGCCAGTAAAAGGCCTTCACGCACTCCATGATCACTGACGCGTACATCATTCAACTGCAAATAGTCCATCATCGCCAGGATGAGCAACACACCTCCAGGCAACACACGTGCTCGCTCAATCGATTGTCCATAATGTTGCGCAATAGCCTCTGCCGGCAGCGAGAGCAGCAACCCGCGGCACCCCAGCAAGTCCTCGCGTGTCAAACGGTCCACTTGTTCGTCCAGTTTCAATGCCTGCTTCGCAAGTTTGAGTAGCGCCTTTGCACTAGAGCCTGTCACGACGAGTGCAGGGGGAGGCTGCGGCACATGCAAGCTGGAGATATACGTGTGGAGAAAGTCCTCTGCCTTTTCTATCTCATCTTGTGATGGAGGATTCGAAGAAAGATACTGGTCGTGTAACCAGCCAGACCCTATTGGAACAGAGATCAGCCATGTAATACATCTCTCCTGCGCTGTGACTAGTTCCGAACTGCCGCCACCGACATCCAACACGCCTGTATCAGGCGGTGTATCTGATCCATAGATGGCTCCATGATAGGTATAGGCTGCCTCCTGCGTCCCATCAATGATATTGACCTGCAGCCCCGTCTCGCGTTGTATGTCTTCCACAACGGACTCTCGATTACGGGCTTCGCGCATCGCTTCCGTCGCCACTACCAGGATAGGATCAGCGCCACACTGCTTCGCCAGTTCCTGGTACTGGCGCAAAGCGGCGAGTACTTCATCTCGCTTATCCGGGGCTATCTCTCCCGTTTCCTTCACACTCTCCCCTAGACGAGTCATCGTTGACTCATCTTTGACAATATCAAGGTGATCAGGTGCGCAATGCGCGACGAGAACTTCCGTGCTATTGCTTCCCACATCAATAGCAGCACACGTAACAACCCTGTTTTTCTCCGTCATAGCTTCCTCCATGCTAGCAGTAATGCAATTGTGCTCATACATGCATCCCTCTAGAGAGATGCCATTAATGACGTCTGTTTGTTAACTCACATGATGAATGGTATACGATTGATTCATCACATTCGTGTCAGGTGTCCAGCGCCCAAGATAGTGAACAAGAGGAGAAGCAGAAGAGAAATGAAAGCGAAGACTTCCGTTCACGATCAAAAATATCAAACACCCAAACAGGCACTGATTTGATATAATAGGTTCCTGGCAAATATTTGTGAATTTCGGGAGCGAGTGTGAATGGCAGAAGAAAAGCAACAGCATATCAGAGAAAAAGAGCAGTATTGGCGAAACATCGAGACAGTGCAACTCGGACAAGAGTTTCCATTGTTTGACACCGATAGAAACCGCACGCAAGTTCGTTACTCGGATGATGGTTCTTTTGCAGGCATGAAATCAAGTATACGGCTGGAAACAGGATTTCTTGGCAAGCTCAACATTTCGATTTCTGCTGCCCCCTACACGAAGAGCAGATATGCCGTAGTAACCCCATTTGACCCCAAACAAGGATACCCTGTTGATACAGATGATCTTTCTTTTCAGCGCCGGGTAGTGAAAATCAGCAAGATGAGACATGAACTCGCTGATGCAATAGAGGGCTTATATCTCTTCGTTTTTATAACAGATGAAGATTTGTCTTTGAATGGCAGAATGCAAGCGCTCTTGCAAGAGAACGCAACATTAACGGGAAGCGATATTGCCTCCATGCTTCATCATTTGTTCCTGACGCTGAAATTTCCAAACGGGTCGTCTGTTACGGCCCGAGCAATGTATGACACACACCAGCGATTGCTTCTGTTTCGTACATTTTTCCCCTCTGATACCGGACCCTTACCCAACGTGGGAAGCGTACAATCCTCTGCCCAAAAAACAGCAAGCAGGCACAGTACCATCCAGAATTTTAACGAAGAGCCAGGGAACGTTAGAAGTGAAGGGTTTGATATCTTGCTGCCTTTCGACCTGGCAAAGTTGAAAACTATCCAGTCAACTTTTCTCTTTCTCCCCAACCTGGATTAAGGCGGAAAGCTTCGTAAGAACTGCATGCACTTCTTGCTCTGCCTGTTGCACGTCTCCTGCAAAGATCAAGCCCATGGGATTTTTAGCCATACGGCAGATTATTCTCGTTCCATCCTGCTTCAAAACATCATCTCTTTCAGCAAGGCACACCCTGACGCGACCTACATCTACCTTTTCTGGCAAGGGATATTTATCAAAGGTACAGATGCCTGCCTGGATGACGGCCCTCATATTATTGATGGACTGTGCTTTTCTATTGGCTCCCAGTACAGTCATAATGGCGTCGGTATAGTTCGTCCAGCGTGGATTGCATTCCGCCAGATAATTAGCCACCGGCTGTTTTCTTTCCCTCTGCAACTTCTGTTCCAGTTCTCCCGGAATCATGATATCAACGTTAGCAACGCCGCGAATCGAGGCAAAGTCTACGCCGCACTTGCGGGCGGTCATTCTTAGAAACGTTTCAAAGAATGCTGCTGTCTGCTCCTCATATTGCTGTTGCATGCGCTGTAGATGGGGGTTCCTGGGAAGATAGGTACTTGTTCCAATGCACGCCTTACTACCTTTCTTCTGCAACTGACTATTCCACCCAAGCGATTCCACCTGGCCATTGATGATCACCACAGACATGCCAGGAGAATCGGCGAAGTCTATGTAGCGGCTGATGACTATCCTCGCTTCTTTCTGCGTATTCATAGTAGCAGCCAGGTGCTTCTGCGAACTGGCCAGCGCATTTTGCCAGCAAGTGTAGTGCTGCGCATGTTCAACATCCCCGTTCGGTACGACCTCGATACCTAGAGAGTTTTCATAGACGAGGCAGCAACCGTAATTGCCATCCGACTCAGCGGCCCGGAGCATCACTCCCATTGGATAGATACCTGCTATGCCTGCCTGGTGGTATAGCTCCTCCACCCTGGCGAGAAAATCTTTCGCTGCATTGCTGACATCATCGAGCGCCGAGACAGCATAATCGGGTGGACGAAATCCCTCCAGGTCAAACTCATCAGCA
>MNIY01000071.1 GCA_001919995.1 Ktedonobacter sp. 13_1_20CM_4_53_11 | reverse complement strand
GTATGACATGTGGCGTTGCTTAACCGTTGCTTCCAGGCGTTGCTTGAGGCATGGCTGTGAGAGAAGAGCGTTGCCTGTCTCGCCCAGCAGCCTGATCAACCTGGGTACCGCCGTTAACAGAGCGGCTGCAATGGGAGCAAACGAGATTAGCAATAGCTATGGTGGAAACGACTCCAGCAGCGACTCCAGCTACGACTCGACGTATTTCAATCACCCGGGCATCGCCATCACTGTCAGTTCAGGCGATAATGGCTACAGGGTTCAGTATCCAGCAGCATCCCAGTATGTAACTGCCGTGGGTGGGACCACGCTGAACAGGGCGAGCAACGCGCGTGGTTGGAGTGAGACGGCCTGGAGTGGTGCGGGCAGCGGCTGCAGCGCCTACTTCATTGTGGGTACACGATTGTGGCTTTGGGGAAGTTTCACTATTTAACGCTTTGATTTGTTAAAAGGAGGTTTGAGATGGTTCTTTTATGGAGGCAGAGCCTGGAGCGGAAGCAATTCCTCCCACGCTCCAGGTACCCTGCCCACCCGAGGCTGCGTTGCAACGACCGGTCTGGTCGATGCTACAGTACTGGCCGCCCATGCTGCCGCCTGGCTGTACGGTCCCATAGAACATAAGCGGAGCGTGGCCACTGTATCCCTGGACGGTAAACTGAATATAGTTATTTCGCTGGACAAAGCCACTGATGATAGGGCCGCTTCCCTGCAAAGGAGGGTTAATGGTCACGGAGCCACCGAGGTTTCCCTGGTTCTGGCTGAACGAGACGGACATACTCGCGTCGACATTTGCATTCGTGTTGTGAACGGTACCATTGTGCGACCCGGCAACATTCGGAAAAGCAGCCGGGACAGGTGTAGGATTTGTAGGTGGTACCGATGTTGGCGCCGGTGCTGGTGGATTCGTCGGTGTTGGCTGTAGCACTGGTGCTGGCTTTGGCGTCGGCGTTGGCTTTGGTGTCGGTTTTAGCGTCGGCGTGGCTGCTGGTGTAACTTTATGCTGAACAACCGGGGTAGGTGTAGCAGGCTGAGTTCCCTTATGTCCGGTAATAGAGGGCCAGAAAGCAGCGGCAAGGCCCGAAATGAGCGCGAGCGCAATAAGGGCCAAAAGCAACAATGGCAATATACCGCGCCTCCTGATGCGCTCAGTGATCTCCTGCGGCTGCGTGGTAAGGTAAGTTAGCGCTTTATTCGCGGCACCAGGTACTTCGGGCGCTGGCGTGATGAGCTCGTGTTCATCGGGCGCAACGGGTGCATTGTTGGCAGCAGGCAGCGGCGTAACCATAGGAGGAACTGGAGTCATAGGCTGTGCTGGTTGGGCATTCAATGCCTGCCAGAATTGGTCAGCGGAAGGAAAGCGATCTTCGATATTAATGGCCATGGCGCGTTGAATGGCATCAGATACATGCACAGGGATATCTGGATTAAGCTGATGTGCCGGCTCAAGTGGATCGCCATTGCCGCTCCCCAAGTTTGTCATACGGTAGAAGGCATCGTCGGGCACGACACCTGTTAACAGCGCATAGAAGGTAGCCCCCAGTCCATAAATATCTGTACGGTTGTTGGTACCACGATTATATTGTTCAGGCGCGCCATAGCCTGGGGAACAGCGTCGAACAGCGGTGGTGGTTGAATCAGGATCGAACTCTTTCGCGATGCCAAAGTCAACCAGCACAGTCTGATCACCTGTGGAAGGCACGATAATATTGGCCGGTTTGATATCTCGATGGATGATTGGCGGACGCTGTTTATGGAGGTACGAGATGGCCTGGACAATGGGAGCCATCATGCTCATCACTTGAGAGAGGGGGAAGCGCTTCTGCGGTTGCTTTTGCCTCAGCGTCTCCAGGTTTGGACCTTCGATGAAATCCATGAGCATATACGAACGATTATTCGTTTCATTCTCGAAGGAACGGTAGACACGAGGCAGAGCAGGGTGATCCAACCGCGTGAGGAGTTCGCTCTCGAAGGAAAAACGAGCGCGCTCTTGTCTGCTCGTGTCGATCATCTCTTTGAGGGCAAAAAGGTTACCCCTGACACGCTGGTCTCTCACGAGATAGACAGCGCCGAATCCGCCTTTACCAAGCAGTCCTACTACATTATAACGGTCACCTATAATAGTCCCTATTGGGAGCGCAGAATGGACATCTTGCACATTACACCTCAAACAGGAATAAAAACACGATTTTCATTATATGAAATAACATTTTCTATTGGCAAACTCATTCATAAAAGTTGGGGTTCTCTTAGTTGAACGAATCAGGAATGAGGTTAGATACACTCCACTGTGCAATAGACATTTGGAGAGAATGCCTGTCATCCCTTCGCTTCTCTCAGAGCCTGCCCTGAGAGAAGCGAAGGGATGACAGGCAGGACACCTCTGTAACTCGCGGTTCCGCTACAGATTGACGGTTGTATCTTGCTTTGTTAATGTTGCAAGCGGGCAATGAGAGCGGGGAGAGCTCAAAAGCGGGGTCCAATGTTGAAGTAACCCGTATTGGCGTTGCACTGATTTGTACTACTACTACAGAAATTGCCTTGAAGATAGATACCGCTCTGGACCGTTCCATGGAAATAGAGCGGAGGTTGATTGGTAGTAGTTTGAACGGTAAAGGAGAAATTTCCATGAGTATCGACGGATCCGTTGAGTGGGTATGAGCCCTGATAAGGAGATTTAAAGGTAAATGTTCCACTGATAGTGGCACTGCCCTTCGTTTGCTGTATCATAACATTAACCTGCTTATTCTGGCCGATGGTTGAATCAAACATACTGCCATTATAGTTTCCCGCGATATACTCTCCATTCTGCCGAGGAGTTGAGGTCTGGGTCCGCGAGGCTGTGGGGGAGGAGCTTAAGCGCGGAGTAGAAGTTTGAGTCACATGGGTCGTGGCGATCTGCAACCTGGATGTCACACCTGATCCCGACTGGTTCGCATAGTGGATACCGAAGGCGGTCGCAACACTTCCCCCGATAAGCAAAATCAGCACAATAAAGATTGTAACGACACTCCATTTCCTGGTACGCGAAAGAGATGACCACGCTCTTGCAGGCTGAGAAGCAGCCGTTTGCCTCTGCGGAGGTAGGGCAGGAGGCTGTGTTGTAGGCAGTTTCTGTTCGGCTACAATCGTGACATCTTCAGCGTCTGGCACACCATTATTGGAATCAGTTGAAGAAGCTGCAACCAGTGGCTCGGATGCAGGCGATTCCTGCTGCTCTTTCTGTTCAGATTCGATGGACGAGGGAGTCGCGGTCGCTGACAAGGTAAGCACCGTGCGTGAGATCTCTTGCTCCTCTGGTTCCCCTGCATGAACACTTAAAGCCTGCCAGAACTCCTCGACCGAGGCGAAACGGTCATGATAATTAATAGACATGGAGCGATAGATAGCGTCAGCAACTGACGTTGGAAGATCCAGCACCAGGTCGGTCAGCGGCTCAAGCGTATCGGATTCTTTACTACCCAGCCGGATCATACGATTGAAAGCATCGGCGGGAACGATGCCACTGAGAAGCACATAGAAGGTGGCACCGAGACCGTAGATATCGGTGCGATTGTTCGTCCCGCTGCTGTACTGTTCGGGAGCGCCATAGCCTGGGGAGCAGCGACGAACGGTGGTAGTCGTGGAGTCTGGCTCGTATTCCTTAGCAATACCGAAATCAACGAGCATGGCCTCGTCACCTGACTTAGGCACAATGATGTTAGCAGGTTTGATGTCACGGTGAATGATTGGCGGCTGTTGATTATGGAGGTACGAGAGGGCATCCATGATGGGCTTCATAATTATCAATGCTTGTGAGAGGGAAAAGCGATTGTCAGGCTGTTGTTTGCGCAGCACTTCCAGGTTTGGTCCATCGATGAAGTCCATGAGCATATACGCACGTAAATCAGCGTCATTACTGAATGTGCGGTAGACATGGGGCAATGATGGGTGATCAAGCCGCCTGAGTACTTCGCACTCGAAGGTGAAGCGGTCGCGCTCCTGTTTGCTGCTTTCAACGAGCTCTTTGAGGGCAAAAAGGTTGCCTTTCACTCGTTTATCTTTGACAAGATAGACAGAACCATAGCCTCCCTTCCCCAGGAGGCCTTCTATGACGTAGCGACCCCGTATAAGAGTCCCAACTGGAAGTGTCAGGTAGACATCTTGCACCACACACCTCAAATAATGCTGAATTGCCTCTTCATTATAGGCACTGGATAGAATTTTGGCAAGCTTTAGAAGCAATTTTAGGGGCAATTACGGCTTATTTGATTACCAATTATTGGTTATGAGGGTGGTTTTGCTTTTTCATCACGCTTTATCAGCTGCCCAGCGCACTCCCTCCACCATATTTGGGTATGGCATGATAGTTGTCGCAAGGGTCTCGGCGGTTACTCCCGTTTGCATAGCCAGGATAATGGGGGCAAGCATGTCTCCTGCTTCCTCCGCGAGAATATGGCCTCCAAGGATCGCACCCTGATTATCGACCAGTAATTTCACCAACCCTGCGGTTTTCCCTTCAGCGACGGCGCGTTCGACGTCCTTAAAAAACATGCGGGCTACGCGGTAATCCACCCCATCCTGTCGCAACTGTTCTTCAGTTTTCCCCACATGGCTAAGGGCGGGTTTTGTATAGGTAACCCAGGGTATGACGCGCCCTGCAAAAGGTCGGGGATCTGATGCAAAGGCGTTCTGCGCTGCCAGTTTACCCTGTTCATAGGCAACGTGTGTGAACTGTAATGCGCCTGTGACATCACCTGCGGCCCAGATATGTGGCTGGCTGGAGCGCAGTGTGGCATCGACATCGATACCTTTTTTGGAAGTTTTGACGCCAGCTCTCTCAAGGTGCAGCGAGGCTAGAGAGGGGCGGCGACCGATGGCGAGCAGAATTTCGTCAACCACCAGTTTTTCTTCTTCACGTTCGCTACAGCGTATGGTCAGGTGTTTGCCTGCGGAGTCGCGTTGTATCCGCAGCAATTCAACGCTGGTTTCCAGGCGCAACCCTTCATCTGTTAATAGCTTACAGAGCGACTCAGCCAGTTCGCGGTCTTCCTTGTCGAGTAACGCCGGGCTGTGCTCCAGTACTGTGACCTCTACGCCGAAACGATGAAACAACTGGGCAAATTCCATACCGATCGCTCCGCCTCCAAGAATGGCTAAGCGACGCGGGAGGGTGGGCAAAGAGACTGCCTCTATATTGGTGATATAGCCGACGTCGCTCAACCCTTCAATAGGCGGAACGATGTTCTCGTCCCCTGTGGCGATAATGATCCGCGGGGCAGTGACTGATTTTCCTGCAATAGATAGTTCATGTGGAGAGAGAAAGACAGCCTCGCCCGTCAATACTTCAATGCCCTTTTGCGATAACGCAGCAGCAGCCTCCTCAGGGGTGCCACCACGAATTTGATTTTGCGCTTGCTGAACCCATGACAGCACAGATGTCCAGTCAAAGCTTGCTTCGCTTATGCGCAAGCCGAAGCGCTCTGCATGATGAGTTTTGTACAATAAATCAGCAATATAGATGAGTGTTTTGGTCGGGTCACAACCGTAATTGAGGCAGGTGCCCCCGATCTTATCACGCTCTATAAGGGCAACTCGCTTTCCGTCCCCTGCAGCGGTTGTAGCGGCGGTGCTACCGGCTGCTCCTGCACCGATGACGAGCAGATCGTATTCGTGGTTTGCCATGTCTTTCTCCCGAATCTCCTGTAGGTACTCCTTTTTTATATTTACACGTTAATAGTTATGCTGATGGTTCAATCCTGCGCTCAGCTTCCAGGGGGCGACCACCAGAGGCGAGGGCGACCACAAGGGACAATACATTTCAAAGAAGACGTTTTGCGAGTCAAACGAAGCCGATGCAGGAGTGTCATCCTGAGCGCAGCGAAGGATCTCTCGCCGGACAGAGATCCTTCGCTGCGCTCAGGATGACAAAGCGAGATGCTCTCTTCTTTGAAATGTATTGACCACAAGGGATCGCCCCTACAATGGCAGCATTTCTGCTTGCTGTTGTTTGAGGAATTGGAGCACATGCGCTTCCTCTGGGCGCAAACCAGCCGTATCCGCCGCCGGTTCAACTTGCTGCAGGCTCAAACTAGTGAGCAATGACCCTTCGAGATAGGAATCTATTACGGCTGGATGCACATAGCATTTGCGGCAGATGGTTTTGGTGTTGCCTAGATGCTCCGCGGCAACTTCGATCGCCTGCCCGATATTTTTCTTTGCCTTTGTTTGATTTTCAGCTTCACCCAGGCCCTTGAGGGCATCCATAGCAAAGACGGTACCGGCCCAGGTGCGGAAGTCTTTGGCTGTGAAGCCGCTGCCGGAGACCTGGCGTAAGTATTCGTTGACGTCGGCAGATTCGACGGTTGAGAGCTGGCCATTGTCGTCGACATATTCAAAAAGCTCGTGACCAGGAAGGTCCTGGCAGCGCTTTACGATCCTGGCAAGCTGGCGATTCTGCACGGAGACGGTGTGCTCCTTGCCACCTTTGCCACGAAAATGGAAGTATATCTTTGAGCCCGAGATATCGACATGCTGGTTGCGCAGTGTCGTCAAGCCGAACGAGCCGTTCTCTTTTGCATACTCCTCGTTACCAACGCGTATAGCGGTCGTGTCGAGCAGCCAGACAACGGCGGCAAGGACTTTTACACGAGGGAGGCCATGCAACTTCAAGTCATGGTTGACACGAGCACGAATGGTGGGAAGAGCTTCACCAAAGGCGATCATATGGTTATATTTTGTCTCGTCGCGTACTTCGCGCCAGCGAGGATGGTAGCGATATTGTTTGCGGCCTTTGGCATCGCGTCCAGTTGCCTGGATATGTCCATTGGGATCTGGGCAGATCCACACATCGGTCCAGGCAGGAGGGATGCCCAGCGAGCGAATACGCTGCAGCACTTCCTGGTCTTGAATCGGCTTTCCATCAAGGCCGATGTAGCTGAAGTTTTTCCCTGCGCGCTTGCGTTTGATGCCAGGGACCGTATCGCTGACGTAGCGCAGGCCAGCGGATCTGGCAACTTCAGCCGGGTTGATTATTTCTTCCCCACAAGACGCGTCGTCTTGTGGGGTGTTGGTGTGTGATTTATGGATTGTTGTCAAAAGGGTACTCTCGCTTACTAGTTCTATGATAATCCTACTATCCTTTCACGCTATAGTCGATTAATTTGTGTCAATTGTCTCCTTCGGGACGTCGCTACACGTGATAAAGATAACTGTTGAGAAAAAAACAGATAGGCTGGCAGATAGACAGACAGAGGGAATATGATGGAAATTGGCACACCGCTTGGGCTTGGATTTGCATCTGGTATCAATGCCTACTTCCCCCTACTTTCGTTCGCCATTTCCGCACGCTGGCTTCATTTGTACAAAGTGAATCCGACCTTTGCTTTCATCACCAGTAACTGGTGTATCATTGCACTCGTCATTCTTACAATACTGGACTTTGTCGCAGATAAAATTCCCGTTGTCGATCATGCATGGGATGCTACTCATACTTTCGTACGACCCCTCGCAGGTGCACTAGTTGCCGCTGCCAGTAGCAATCGCGTGATCATACCAATTGGCACCGGTTCAATCAGTAGCCATCTATTGAGCGCTGTGAGCGCTGTTACAGGGGTCATACATATCACAGGAGGAGGGCTTCTTGTTCTCGCTCTTCTTGGTGGGGTCCTTGCAGCGATGAGTCATACGGCCAAAGCGACGACGCGGCTGGCTTCCACAATCACCACTGCGGGCTTACTCAATGTGATACTGAGCATCGGTGAGGATATCCTTGTGTGTATTGTCATTCTCCTCTCCCTCTTTGTTCCCGCGATCATGCTCATCCTGCTGGTGCTGTTCTTGCTCTTCTTTGGCCCACGTATCTTCCGTGCCTGGAGCCGCCAGAGGAGTTCAGCTGGACGTTTATGAGATTGGTACTCCATACACCTGAGGGCCGATAAATCGGCGGTGAGCGCGATAAATCGGCTCCTACTGTAGGGAGTACTCACATCGGGGAGGTCCAGATTTGGTTGTAAAAGTCATTATGTAGGGAGTACCCACATCGGGGAGGTCCAGATTTGGTTGTGAACAGTCATCCTGTAGGGAGTACTCACATCGGGGAGGTCCAGATTTGGTTGTGAACAGTCATCCTGTAGGGAGAAGGTACTTATGGGGGACTTGTGCCGGGGGCGTCTCCGATGGTCGTGGCCAATTGCTGGAATTGATCGTAGGTCATGTCTGTCGTTGTACCGCTCCACATTTTGTCGCCGAGCGTCTGCATGGCGGGTTTGACCCTGATATATACATCGGCATTACTGACGACGCTTCCGAGTTTGTCATTCCATTCCGCGAACATGCCGCCCAATAGATGGGGATCGTTGGGGCTCAGATTCAGCGCTGGATTGGAAAGGTCGAATATGTAGGGTTCCCATTTTTCGTACAGTAGCCGGGTATCTAGATAGTCATGGTAGTATCCGGCCCTGGGAACGATGTAGAGGAGATTATCATTCGCATTGATGATCTGAAATCCCTGCTTCACCATATCTACCGGGTTGGCCCATTGATTATTCCATACATCAGTAACAATATCGGTATCAACTTTCACATTGCTCTTCATCTTCGTCAGACTGCCCCACATTTGTGCCGTCTTCCCTTTGTGTTTGAGGTAGGCATCGTTGATGTTAATAAATTGCCTGAATTTGTCAGCGTCGCTTAGAGCGTATTCATCTTCTCCTATATTCACCTGTTTTGTATCAAACCACGGCAGGAACTCATCCCAGATTGTATGCATAAAGGTGTACGTCTTGGGATTTCCCAGGTCAAGAAACTCCTTCGAGTATTTCTGACTGGCAAGGTCTGGACGATATTGCGTGAAAGCCAGGGCATGGGCCGGCGTGTCTATTTCGGGCGTAATGGTGACGGCATATTGTCGCGCAACATCCTGCAACTCGCGCATATCCTGCCTGGTATAGGAGCCATCCCTGGCGGCCAGTCCCTTGAAGCGGTCACTATTGAGACGGAAAGCCGCGTACTTGTGCATCCAATCTGGACTATCGCCCGCTCCGATTTCATTATCGTTGAGATGCAGGTGAAAATCATTCATTTTATACCAGGCCATCATCTTGACGTAGTCTTCAAGGGCACCTATGGAGAAAAACTTGCGTCCAACATCGAGCGCGAAGCCACGCTCTTTATATTTTGGATAATCTACGGCAATGCCTCTGGCGATATGAAGTCTACCAGGGTCCTGGAGCAAAAGTTGCAAAGCGGTTCGCGTACCATAGAAGATCCCTGAGCTGGTATTCGCTCTGATAGCCAGGATATCCCCTACATCAAAATGATATCCTTCGCTGCCGATAAGAGGATCTGTAATTTTTAATGTGAGATAAAAATCGCCTGTCGCCGGGGAATTCGTGGTCACAAGAGGGAGAGGATGGCCCGTCACCTCAAATAGATCGTTTTCAAAAACACGTGACGTATTTTCAAGCTGTGCAGCATAGAGGGAATCTACGGCAATACGAGAAGTTGAAGTGATCATAAAGGAGCCTGTACTCCCCTGCCATTCGCGCAGAGCGGGGATGACCTGCGGGGTCGGGTTCAGAATTACAATGGCGAGGCCTGCAGGTACAATGAGATGAAAAGTGATCAATAGAGCCAGGGTTACTACCATACCAAGGAGCGCATACGGAATAAACAGGGCTTTTCTTCTCCTCACACGCTGCGCTCCTTCATAGCTGAACGGTACAGGTTTCATTCAAGGAAGAGTATACATGCTTCCCTTAGGGAAGACAAGAGCAGTAGAAGAGTAACCAAACACAAAAGCTATTCGTGTATAGCTTATCACCAATACACTATATGTTGTGCCTATCTCAGGGAC
>MNIY01000070.1 GCA_001919995.1 Ktedonobacter sp. 13_1_20CM_4_53_11 | reverse complement strand
GCATCATCGGGTGGGACACAGCGTTCATCTGACCAGAAGATTTCAACGGATAGCCAGTTGATCTGGCCGAGGTACGGCTCTGTGGCGAAGAGGCCGTAGAGAACCTTGGGAGTTGAGCCACCGGAAAGAGCGATGCTGAAGCGACCGCGGCTGACGGTCGCTTCATTGGCAAGGCGTACTATGAACTGCGCAGCCTCGTGACTCAGAGAATTGATATCAGGATATATTCCAATCTGCATAGATGAATTTCTCCTACGATAGGCGTTGGCTAGCCTAATAATTCGGCCATCTCCTCAAGCGTTTGCTCAAAGAGGTAATCGTGTCCCAAGATTTCCAATTCATCATGTAATAGCTCGCTCTCTTTATGGGCAGCGGCCAGGATCACAGTGCGATCTGGTCGTGTCTCCTGCGGAAGCAAGACTGAGGTGAGGACAAGGTTTGGGTCACCTTCTCGATCAATAGTAAATGTAGCCTGTTTCCCCTCGATGTGACTGGTCAGGCGTACAAGACAGATCGAACCTGGCCGCATGTTTGACCGGATCTGGGGGCGAATATCAATACTTGCTTGATGTGTCACGGCCAGTTTGCCTGTTTTGATGCGTGTGGAACCGAGCGCGCGGGTGGTTTGCGGGACCGTTGCAGGTGCCATTTGCCAGTGGTATGTGCCGCTGGGGGTGTCGCGAACGTTTTCCATAGAGTTTGCCACGAGAGACCAGTCCAGGCGCGCTTTCAGCCAGCCCGCGAGTAGAAAGGCACAGGCAGGGTTGGGTGAGACATCCCCAAGCTCGGTACGTGTAGGAGACGCGAACGGGGCGGCAGCGTGTTCGATCTCTATGGAGGTGATGCCTGACAGGTATTGCCTGTATTCCAGCACATCGAAGAACTGCACAACCAATTCTCGCCACGGTGTGATACGGCCCCAGTTCAGGTCGCTCAGAGCATATTCGGGAAAGTTCTGGTGCAGCAATGACAGGGTAAGAATATCTTGCTCCGGGTTGAAGAAACTGGTCGAATCGACGATGACCCTGTTGCTGATTTCTACAAGTTTGAGAAAGGTGGGGTCGTCGCCAGGTGGTTCACCTAACCACCAGAGATAGATCGGTAAGTCAGGTTTGAGCAGAGGTTGCATAATGTTGCCGATAGAACGAACGGCGGAGCCTGTTGCCAGGATCGTCGTTTGTTCAAAACAGTGACGCATTAAGTCTGAAATTACGGAGAAACAGCGTAGGGTAACCCACGTGGAGATAGAGGCGGAAGTTGTGTCACTGCGATCGAGAATGATAATCGTGACACGTGCGAGATGTGTACTGGATAAGTCGCGAAGTAACCTGCTGGCATTTTGCGCTGACTCGAGGTCAGGGGCGCAGATGACAAGGTTTAATATGCTGGTACGAACCTGTGTATTCTGACCGGTACGCATGTTATCGGCAGAAATTTTCCACAAGAGGGAGAGTTCCTCCTCGACGTTTTCCAGGTTGACCGATTTTCCCGCCCATGGTATGCGTGGCTTCAGGCTATTGGTTGCCTCCATTACAGTATCCCCTCATCGACAAGAACGACTTTGTTCTAGGGTATTATCTCAATAATGACGTTGTCAAGGGCAATATTTTTTGTTTTCTGTCCTCCGGAAGGAAGGGGAAAAATATGTGGATACTCCATCAAGGGCACCCACATAGGATGCCCAACCTACGGGCGGCGCCAGCGGCGCCCATCTCTCCAGATGAACTCATCAGCAATTTGTGGACCCCACGAACCGGATTCGTATGTGTAGATAGTATCACGCGGTTCATTTTTCCATTCGTCGAGGATGGGCTGTATGAAGGTCCACGCAGCCTCAACTTCATCGTGACGTGTGAAAAGGGTGGAGTCTCCCACCATGCAATCAAGGATCAAGCGCTCATATGCCTCGGGTTGTTCGCGCACAAAGGAGGAGCCATAGAAGAAATCCATGTTGACCGCGCGAATCTGCATTTCAGTACCTGGTACCTTGGCCCCAAACTTGAGTGAAATGCCCTCATCGGGTTGAATGCGCAAGATCAGAACATTTGGTTCAATCTGGCCGTGTGCTTCACTGCGCTTGAAGAGGATGAGAGGCGCCTGTTTGAATTGAATGGCGATTTCTGTGACGCGCTTCGGTAAATGTTTGCCGGTACGCAGGTAGAATGGAATACCTGCCCAGCGCCAGTTATCGATGAAGATCTTCATCGCGACAAAGGTTTCAGTGGACGAGGTAGGTGAGACACCATTTTCTTCCAGGTAGCCGGGCACCTGTTTCCCGCCGACCCATCCGGGGCCATATTGCCCGCGAATAGTGTTGGTGAGCACGTCGCGGCCAATTAAGGGCTGAAGTGCGTGCAAGACCTTGACCTTTTCATCGCGTACGGGGTTGGCATCAAAGGCGATGGGGGGTTCCATAGACACCAGCGTGAGCAGTTGCAGCATGTGGTTCTGGATCATGTCGCGAATCGACCCGGCCTCTTCGAAGTAGGCGCCCCGGCCCTCCAGGCCGAGGTTTTCCGCGACGGTGATCTGCACGTGATCAACATAGCGCCGGTTCCACACAGGTTCAAAAATGCCGTTGGCCAGACGAAAAACAAGGATATTCTGGACGGTTTCTTTGCCGAGGTAGTGGTCGATACGATAGACCTGTTCCTCGCGGAAGACCCTGGCGACCTGGCGGTTCAGTTCACGTGCCGAGGCGAGGTCGCGTCCAAAGGGTTTTTCGATGATAATACGAGTCCAGCCTTTGCGGCTTTTATTCAACCCCGCGGCACCGAGGCGCTGGATGATTTCAGGATATTGACTGGGCGGGGTTGAAAGGTAAAAAATGCGATTGCCCGAGGTACCACGCTCCTGGTCAAGTTCATTGAGCAGGTTATTCAGTCTTTCATAGCCAGCTGGATCGTGAAAGGCTGACTGCAAATAGCGAATACCAGCGGCAAAGTTTTCCCAGACCTGCGGGTTGACAGGTTTCTGACGAGAATACGAGTTGATTGATTCGAGGGCCTGCTGGCGAAAATCTTCATCGGTATAGGGGCGGCGGGCGAAACCGACTACAGAGAACCCTGCAGGAAGTGGATGCTCCAGCGCTAAATTATAGAGTGCCGGCAGCAATTTCCTGTGTGTCAGATCTCCGGTTGCACCGAAGATGACCATGGCACTGGGTTCGGTAGTCTGTTTAATACGTAGCCCCTCTCGAAGGGGATTTGGAGCCTCGACTACACTTCGATGAGGCATTGGCGGTCTCCTAGTTAACTATCAGGTAGAGAATAATTCATTTTACACTTGTTTACGCGGTATGGCCACCGATTTCCAGGGGGGCCACGTGACTCACCAGGGCGACCGTGATGGTCGCCCCTGCATATTATGTATAACGATTAGCTTTTGACTTGTTGTGTTTCGATGGCTTTTCGTTTTTCGGCAATTCCCTCAAACAATGTGTGGAAGGAATCGGCGAATTTCTGAACGCCTTCGTCCTGCAGCTGTTTTGTTACCTGGTCGTAATGGATGCCGATCTTCTCGAGGGCATCAAAAACCTGGTGGGCTTCTTCAAGGTTGTCCTCGATGCTTAAGCGCACCCGGCCATGGTCGCGGAAGTTTTCGATGGTTTCGAGTGGCATGGTGTCCACTGTGTCAGGTCCGATGAGTTCTTCCGCGTAGAGTACGTCGCGGTAGGCAGGGTTCTTGGTACTGGTGCTGGCCCAGAGCGGTCGCTGCACGTAGGCACCGGCCTGTTTCAGCGCTGCGAAGCGGGGCGTATTGAAGATTTTCTTGAAATCCTGGTACACGAGGCGCGCGTTGGCGATTGCAGCTTTGCCCTCAAGTGATTTGAGGTGTTGTTGCTCGGAAGTATTGCTGGTGGCTTTGACCTTGTCTTCGAGCAGCTTGTCAACGAGGGTATCGACGCGGCTGACGAAGAAGCTGGCAACCGAGGCCATGTGGCTGATATCTTCGCCAGCGGCGCGGCGAGCTTCCAGGGCGCTAATGAACGCCTCGGCGACCTGCCGATAGGTACTGATCGAGAAGATAAGCGTGATGTTGACGTTGATGCCCTCGGTCAGGGCCTGGAGAACGGCGGGAATACCTTCCGGGGTTCCGGGTATCTTGATCATCAGGTTGGGTCGATCAACCATTTTCCAGAACCGGCGTACTTCTGAGAGCGTTCCCTCGGTGTCGTGTGCCAGGTCGGGCGAGACTTCGAGGCTGACTAAGCCGTCCTGTCGATTGGCCGAGTCGTAGATAGGGCGGAGTATGTCGGCTACTGTGCGAATATCCTGGATGATCAGGGCTTCGTAGATTTCATTGGTACTCTTGCCCTCTCTGATAAGCTGGTTAATTTGCTCATCGTAGGCGTGACCGGAGCTAATCGACTTCTCGAAAATGGTGGGGTTGGCGGTGACGCCACAGATGCCGTCCTCGTCAAGCAAACGCTTGAACTGGCCGGAAACGAGTTGTGAGCGATCAATGTTATCGTACCAGACGCTCTGTCCCAGTGCTTTGAGTTGTAGCAATGGATTGGTCATGTGATTTCTCCTCCTGGGAGGGCCACGGCAGGCGATCCCTTTAGTGTGTCAATCTTGCTATCTTTTGTTACGTTATACTAGCTTCTTGTAATTAACACGATTACCAAGGACTTCCCGACACATCCAATGTGTGTATGTATTACTTCATGATAGCACCTTTATGGAGAAGAATACAAATTAATTAAAATGAGGGATGACTTCCTGTGCCAAAAGTTGCATGGAGCGGCAGACGGATTTGGGCTTCATTCCACCGAAGTCGAGCCAGAAAACGAAATGCCTGTTATCAATACTGGCTTGATATTGCTTGATCAAGTGAATCAAATCGCCGGGTGTGCCAAAAAACAGCTGGGTGCGTTCTTCAAGCTGGTGCATTTTGTGATGAATGTGACTGCCAGCATCGTGGTGCTGGTGGACGAGGTAGCGCTGCAAGGCATCTTGACCCTCTTGCTGGGCGTCATCCCTTGTCGGGGCTACACAGGTATAAAAGATGAGTGGGAGTTCGTACTGGTTGGCATCTCCTCCTGCTGCCAGGTAGTGCTGGTGATAATTTTCCACCAATTGCGCCAGTGTTTGCAGACTATCAGCTGTCAGGTGGGGCAAATTAATAATGGGCTGAGCGGCGCGACCCCGCATGGCAAACGACTCTCGACTCACGGCTGAGAACCAGTAGCGTGGCATGGGCTTCTGCACTGGTAGTACATTGATCTTCACCCCGTCAACGTGGTAGTAGCGGCCTTCGAACGTCACCGTTTCCCCACGCCAGGCTCGCTGGATGATCTCCCAGCTTTCCTCGAAACGACCCTGGCTTTCTGCGGGGCTCTGGCCGAAGGCGGCGTACTCGTGTGAGAAGGTGCCTCGCCCGATACCCAGACCCAATCGTCCCTGGCTGAGCAGATCGACCAGAGCATAGTCCTCGGCGATGAGCAATGGATGGCGCAGCGACAGATTGGCAACGGCTGTGTTCAGGCCTATGCGCCTGGTATGCTGAGCAGCGGCAGTCAACAGGATGGCTGGATGCGGACAGACCAGTGCATGGTGTGGAGTGAGATGCCCATGATGTTCACCGATCCAGTAGGCATCAAAACCGAGTTGGTCAGCATAGACAATTTGATCGAGGAGCTGCTCGTAGTAAGCAGCGATCGTGCGCGAACCATCTGCGTAATAATCCAATACCGAGAATATGCTAAAGCGCATCACTTTCTCCCTCCTTCTGAGCAGATGGACTTTCCTTCAAGTGATGACTGGCCTCCAGGCCGTAATCCATACCATAGACCTCTTTGAGACGGGCGATTTGCTGGAGTGTCTGGGCGCTGAAGGGGGATTGACCCTCAAAGGCGTGGAGTACAATGCCTTCAAGCAGGTCGCCTAGCGAGATATCCAGGTACTCAGCCAGCGCTTTTAGTACCTTGACCATGCGCTTCTCCATTCTCATGCCGGTTTGAACTCGTTCTACTGCAAGATCTTTTTCTGATTTGCTCACGTTTACTCCTTTTTGGCAATCACCAGGAATAATCCATAAATGTTATCTCATTACCAAGGTAACTAAGTAACATTGTACAAAGTTTCTTTAGAAGTAGCAAGTAGAGAACGAAGCGTGAGGACATGCCAATTGGTCGGTCTTCGTTGAGGCGGATGGCCTGGCCGAGGGATGGGCGCAAGAGGACGCTGGCCACGGTGGTGAGAACGAGCACGAAGATGGCGACGAGGGCGATGAAGACCAGCCAGAGCGATAGGTTTATCAGGTTCTCTTCCGAAGTCCTACGAGCCCCTTTTGGCCTTTCTTTGCAATTCATAGAGTTTGTTGATGGCCTCGATGGGTGACAACTCGTCAATCGCAATTGTTTTGAGCTCTTCGACGAGGGGGTGCTGGTCGGAGGCGAGGAGGGTCATTTGCCAGGCGACGGGCATGGTCATGTCTTTCATGGCTTTGCGCCGCGCCCGGGCGTCTCCTTTCTGTTCCAGCTCTTCAAGGATCTCTTCGGCACGGTGGATGACCGGGCGTGGGATACCGGCGAGTTGGGCGACGTGGACGCCGTAGCTTCTGTCTGCACCTCCTGGCACGATTTTACGCAGGAAGACGATTTTTCCGCTCTCCTCGGTAACGGCCACGTTCATGCAGCGGATGCGTGGCAGCAGCTGCGCGGCCTCGACGAGCTCGTGGTAATGTGTAGCGAAGAGGGTGCGAGCGCCGCAGCGCTTATTGTTGTGCAGGTATTCGACGACGGCGCGGGCGATGGAGAGGCCGTCGTAGGTACTGGTACCGCGGCCGATCTCATCAAGAATGATGAGGCTGCGCGGCGTGGCGTGGTGGAGGATGTTGGCGGTTTCGACCATCTCCACCATAAAGGTGCTCTGGCCGGTTGCCAGGTCGTCCTGTGCGCCAATGCGCGTAAAGATGCGGTCTACCATGCCGATGGTGGCGGTTTCGGCCGGAACGTAGCTGCCGATCTGGGCCATGAGCGTGATCAAGGCTACCTGGCGTAAATAGGTTGATTTACCCGCCATGTTGGGTCCTGTGATGATGCAGATTTGCGCTTCAGAATTGGAGAGATTGGTATCATTGGGAATGAAAGGAGTATCTGCCTGGGCCTGTTCTACGACGGGATGGCGTCCGGCCACGATGTGGATCGTATCACTCTCGTTGAGCTGTGGACGGCAGTAGTTGTGCTGGGCGGCAACCTGGGCAAGGCTGAGATAGACATCTATTTCGGCGATGGCGTGGGCTGTGTCGAGGATTTGTTCGGCCGCGTGTATGGCGATATCGGCGCGCAACTGGGCAAAGAGCTCAGTCTCAAGCTTGCCGATGCGTTCCTGTGCGTTGAGGATGAGGGTCTCATATTCTTTCAGATCCGGCGTGATGTAGCGCTCACTGTTTGTAAGGGTCTGTTTGCGAATATAGTTAGCGGGGACGCGGCTCGCGTTGGCGTTAGTGACCTCGATATAGTAGCCGGGGCCTTTGTTGTAGCCGACTTTGAGGTTATTGATGCCGGTGCGTCGCCGCTCGCGCTGCTCCAACTCGGCCATCCACTTTTGCCCATCTTTTGACGCGTGTTTGATCTGGTCCAGCTCGTCGCTGAAGCTGGGGCGAATGACACCTCCCTCGGATGTGCTGAGGGGCGGTTCATCGACAATGGCGCTTTCGATGAGTGTAATGATGTCGTCGTTGTTGGAGAGTCGCCGCATAATTTGTACAAGTGATGGCATTTGCGCTGCCGCGTTTTCAGGCAGCGAGGAGCGCACCTCGTCAGCGGCGCGCAGGCCACTTGCCAGCGCTACCAGGTCACGAGGCGAAGCGATGCGCTGGCGCACACGATTTGTGAGACGTTCGATGTCACCGGCCTTTTTGAGGGCTTCTACCAGTCGCGCCTGTAAGAGCGTATTGCCAAGCAGTTCGCTGATAACCTGCTGTCGCTGTTCAAGGATAGAGATGTCGAGTAGCGGCTGGCTGATCCAGCGGCGCATCAAGCGCCCCCCCATAGGACTGCGCGTCTTGTCGAGGACCCACAGCAACGAGCCTTTGACGGAGCCGCTGCGCCCGGTCTCAAAGAGTTCAAGGTTGCGGCGCGTGTGGGTGTCGAGCGTCATAAAGCCATTAGTATAATAAGTTTCCAGCGCGGTGAGATGCTGCAAGAGGCCCTTTTGTGTCTCTTGTAGATAGGCAAGGACCGCACCTGCGGCACGGATGGCGTGGGGGAGATGGGCACAGCCGAAACCTTCCAGGGAGGCGACTTCGAAGTGTGTGAGCAGGCGGTGGCGGGCGTCATCCTCGGTGAAATAACGAGCGTCATAGGGAGTGACGTGTCCCGCGACGCCGGTGAGTAGCTTCGTGAGCGGGGCAATGTCATCCTCGTCCTCCTCGTCGAGGTCGGGGATTTCGGCGTTGGCGTTACCGTTGCTGCCGATTTTCGTGACCTGCTTTTCATTCATTACTGTTGCCAACCAGCGCCGCTTGCGGCTACCGAGGCGACTATAATGCGCTTCGATAATCACTTCGGCTGGTCCAACGCGGGCAAGTTCTTGTTGGAGGGCGAGTTCAGGCTCGGGGGTACTGAACTGTGTCACGGCGAATTCGCCAGTAGTGATATCGACGTAGGCGATGCCAACGGCATCGCGTCCAGTGACGACACCCGCGAGGAAGTTATTGCGCTTGGCGGCCAGCATAGCGGGGTCAATGACGGTGCCGGGCGTGACGATGCGGATCACTTCGCGGTCAACCAGCCCTTTGGAGAGGGCGGGATCGCTTGTCTGTTCGCAGACGGCGACGCGGTAACCCTTGCTGACTAAACGCGCGATATAGCCATCGACGGCATGATGCGGTATGCCCGCCATAGGTGATTTTTCACCGCGGCCAAAGTCACGCCGGGTGAGGGCTATTTCCAGCTCGCGGGCAACAATCTCGGCATCGTCATCGAACAACTCAAAGAAGTCGCCCATGCGAAAAAAGAGGATGGCGTCAGGATTTTGTTCTTTTATACGCAGGTATTGCGTGCGTATAGGGCTGTGAACCAGGTGTTCTTGCTCATAGTCTTTAAATAACACGTTTTATCTTCTCCCCGAAAAGGGCATTTCGTTCCCAAAAGACACCCTGTGTGTAGCCTTGAATTGTACTATCTTTTTCCGCCAGGTCAAGTCTTTTCTGCGCGAGGCAGCAGTATGTCTCGTCGAATTCAACGCCGACATACGCGCGCGCCAATTTTTTCGCTACAACTGAGGTGGTACCAGAGCCGAGAAATGGGTCAAAGACGAGTTGACCAGGAAGCGAACTGGCGAGGATCAATTTAGCCAGCAGTTTTTCCGGTTTTTGCGTCGGGTGATCGGTGTTTTCGGGCATCGACCAGAATGGAACGGTCATATCCGTCCATAGGTTTGACGGACAGGTTAAACGAAAATCGCCGGCTTCTGTCTCTTCCCAGTCCTTCGGGTTGCCACTGGAATCTTTATAAGGGGCGAGAACCCTGCGTTTGAGTTTGACCGCATCGACATTAAACGTATAATTATCTGATACTGTGCAGAACCAGATATCCTCGGAGCAGTTTTTCCAGTTAGTCATGGCGCCACGGCCCTTTTCGCGTTCCCAGGTAATGCGGTTACGGACAATGAAGTAGCGCTCCAGAGCGTAATGGATTGCGGCAGAGGAGCGCCAATCTGCACATACGTAGATGGACGCTGTGGGCTTCAGGAGTCTGCTGAACTGAGCGATGAATGAAGTGAACCAGGAGGCATATTCGTCTAAACCTCTTTTCCTAAAAACAGTACTATTGAACGATTTTGTGATATTGTATGGTGGATCAATAAAAAGCAAATCTATGCAATGGTCCGGTAATAGCGGCAACAGGTGAAAAATGTCCTGATTAATGGTAGTATTAGTGATTATATCAATAGGCACAGGTTTGTCCAGGCGTAGGAGGCGAGAACGGTATATTTGCATTTCTTGTGTGGAAAGGACGATTGAGCGGTTGCGTTCACCGCGGTCAAGGTTACCTTTTGCCATATCTATCATCCAGAATGTTACAGGTATTATGAGCTAATGTTCTAATGCATCGTATGACGGGAGGGCGATATTGTCAAGGGGTCAGTGGCTGGGCAGGGGTCGGTCCTGCACTTGCATGTTAAGAAAGTGGGGATGGGTGATGGGTAGGAGAAAGGTTAAGTGTTGTGTTCTTTATGTACATCGGTAACTTGAATATTTGGAGGGGATTGCGATGCTGTATGTGGCGATCGTTCTTTTCGCTCTCGTGACTACGGGATTGGCTGTGCTGGCTTTTGCTAATTTTCTCAATGATGTTTCGTTGTCGTTGATTATCTGGCATACGCCACCGCTGCCTATCGGGTGGCTGCTCTTGTTGACGTATTTGCTGGGGGCTGTGATGCTTTTTCTGATCGCGGCGGCGACTGCCTCACGAGATACACGTGAATTAAAGAGGTTGCGTGCGAAGGTAGAGGAGATGGGAAGGGCTAAGCCGGTTTCGGCTGCTGCACCACCGGGAGTGGCATCTGCTGTGCCGATGCCGGGAATGCAAGGGTCTAAGCCTAAGCCTGACATTTCGGATATGACTACATTGCATTAGCATTTTGATTGTTTTTGCGCTGGTTGATGATGGTGGCCTCGCGACATTTGGTCGCGAGGCAGTAATTTTTTGTCTCGGAACGAATTGGGGGAAAGGCGATACCAGGCGGCAAACACAGTCCACATTCTATTTGTTTGGTTTGCGACGGGAGAAGATGCTGAAGAGCCGCTGCAGGAAGTTGCGCTTGCGCGGTGATCGCGCTGTTGGCCCTACGGGCTCTGTGTTCTTAAATGGGGTCACCTTCGCAGCGGGGATTACAGGAATGGTAGAGGCATCGCTGATCCCCTTAGGAGGCGTGACCGCAGGTATCGACGGAGCCGTAGCCTCTTCTAACGCAGGAGTATCGGGAGAAACGATGACTTCATCAGAAGATACTACTGCTTCGTGTTCGACTTCTTCTGGTTCGGTAGTTGCGGGTTGTTCAAGCGGAAGGTGGGGGGTGGCAGAAGTCCCGGCGGTGCCAACTGTGTCAGAGGAGATGTTTTCAACCGGCGCGGAAGTTTCCTCGACAGGGGTATGAGAAATTGAAGCGCTGTCTGAATCCATAGATGATGGTTCATCAAGTGGAACCTGAGTTGGATCGGTAGCATCTACTGACGACGCAGGTACTTCCTGGGGCGAAAGTGCCTCGATCGAATGTTCTGAGACGGATTGTGCGGCACGAGGGCCGGTAGCTTGCATATGCGCAGTGTCCTGGTCTTCGAGGGGGGTAGGAGTGATGGGGGTCTCTTCTTGTGTGGTAGATGATATCATGCTGGTTTCCAGCGACGTGTCAAGAAGTGACACATCTTCCTCGCTCATCAATTTCTGGAGGAATATTTCCTCGGTGGCTTCGTTGAGCGGTTCACCTGGTTGGGAGCTTGCGATGCCGGTGGATGTCGACCCGGTCATTGATGCTGTCGGTATTTTGTCATTGTTAGCAACATCAGCGACATCAAACTCCTGCATCGAGTCAATCCAATCGTAGGCGCCTTCTAATGCATGCTCGCACCACTCTGCGTAATTACCGCGAATGAAATCAAATAGCTCGCAGTAGTCAAGATGTTGCATGGCGCTATTGAGCCACGCTTCACCTCGATCCAACATACGATCCAGGAGATTCAGGTCGGTTACACCATTGGACTGGAGGCGGGCGATGATGGAGAGAGCGATCGATGAAGGTTGCACTTGTTGAATACGCAGGTTATTTTCTGCGATCTGATTGCGCAGGGATTCGATCTGTGCTTGCAGGTTTGCTATGGTGCTTTGGCGCAGCCACTGTTGATAAACGGCATAAAACTGCTCGACGTCGTGTGGCTGAAGATGCGCAAAAACGTGATTGATCTCGTCGGGGGTGTATTGTCCTGGCACATTACTCATGATTGTCTTCCCCACGACTATTTTGTGGCGGGGGCCGTTGCCCCCAACGTTCTAGCCAGCGTTGTACAAGGCGATTGGTGCGGATGCTCTCCTGGTCGATCGGCCCATTGGCATAATTGATACTCGAGGCGACCGCGACATTGCGCAGCCACCACGGCAGTTCGACTTGTGGGTCGGTCAGTGAATGCTCATCGATGAAGGAGCTCATATCATCTGGCAGCAGCGCCATTGCATTTGATGCTGGATGGTTGGCGTGCTCGATGGCTTGCGCTGGCAATTGACCGTTAAAGCTGTCTGCAAGGGCGCGTATTAATTTGTTGTCTGTGAGCAGTCTATTCTCGAGTGCTAGTTTCTCTGAGGACCGCATTTCTGGGGAGACGGCGTCTTGTGATGGCTGATCAAGTTGTGCTTCAGATTGGGCACAGTCTTGAAACTTCGCCAGTTCTCGCTCGAGCGTCTCTAATTGAGACTGGAGCTGTTCATCAACTTCACGATAATGCATCCATTGTTGATATTGACCCATGTAGCAGCTTCCCTGGTGATGCTGGAAATCACAATTATACTTCCACACTGCGAGAAAGTATAGCATGTGTTACGTCAAGAAACAAGCAGAAACGCAAAGATACACCAATCAGGCTAGTCCTTCGCGCTCCATAGCTGTATTATGGGAGATACGGAGTAGGATGCCGATGATGATGTAGTTGGCAATAATCGAACTACCGCCGTAGCTCAAGAAGGGCAAAGGGAGACCGGTCAAGGGAAGAATTTTCATATTGCCCGCGGTAATGATGATGGTCTGAATGGCGAAAATCGAGGTAAGACCAGAGGCCAACAACTTACTGAAGGTGTCGGTTGTCTCCATGGCGATACGAAAGCCGCGGTAGATGAGCAGCAGATAGATGCCTATGATAGCGAAGACGCCGGCGAGGCCGAGCTCTTCACCAAGGGCAGTGAAGATCATATCGGACTGGACAACCGGGACGAAGGTGGGGTGGCCCAGGCCAATACCTGTTCCAATGATGCCTCCGTTTGCTAGCGCAATCAGGCCCTGTATAATCTGGAACCCTCCTTTATTTTGATAAATGTTTTCGCTTTGTGCTGTCCAGTTAAGGACATTGATACCAAGAATGTCGAAACGTAGGCGAACGTAGCTGAAGAGCTTGTAGCCGATGAGGCCAAGGAAAAAGAATATTACCAGGCCGCTGATAACATAGCGAATTTTGCCACTGCCTAGGTAGATCATGCAGAGGAAGATACCATAGATGAGGAGAGCAAGACCCAGTTCGCGAACCCCCAGGAAGAGGAGAAGTGCTAGGCCGAGCATGATCAACAAAGTTATGAGGATTTTTGCCGGGGGGAGTGGGAGGCGTAAGGTGCCGATGCGGAAGTCATCACCGGCAAATTCATCGATATTTTTGCTCAAATAGGCGGCAATAAAGATAACGAGAAAGATTTTTAGCAATTCCGAGGGCTGCAGGTTAAGCGGTCCTATGTTCAACTGGTCGTGTGTCGGGCTATCCAGGTTGGCCCGTAACGAGCGGCCAAGTGTGATACCAACCATCACAATGCCGAGAATGGCCCAGAGGTAGTAGGTGTTTCTGAGCCACTCTATTCTGCGCAATCCGAAGAGGGTAATGAGAAATGCGGCAATGCCAACGATGACCCACATGAGCTGACGCGTGCCCAGTGCCGGGTCTGGAGGAAAAAGGTTTGGCCCAATGCGCAGGGCCATCATCACGCCAATGCCGCTGAGGAGACCAACAAGAGGTAGTAGCACCTGATCGGCCTTTGGGAAGGTGAAACTTAATAACACATTGACGCCCAATAAGATAGCGATGATACCGAGGACGGGAATCAGACCCTCTACCGTTGGCAGGTTTTTGGCGCTCAACGAAGAGGTAGGGACCAATCCAGCTCGTACCGACCTCGCGAGTAGTAGCTGGGTCATGGCGAGCAGGAAGATCATGAAAGGGATGATGAATAGTCCCAGTTCTTTCCAGCGATACCTTTTGATTGTACTCAAAGGTGTTTGACGTGCCATTTATTGTCCTCTTGTTTCTAGTGCTGCTACCTTCAGAGAGAAAAGGGGATATGGGAACCCCACTTTTATGCTGTTTATTGGGCAAGTTTAAAGCTGATGAAGCCGATTTTTATGATATCTCCCGGCCGGGCAGGAATGGCTTCGCGGGCGGGCTGATTATTGACGTAGGTGCCATACATACTGCCGATGTCGCGCACGTACCAGGTACCATGGCGATTCTCGATATAGGAGTGGGCACTTGAGATGAAGTTGTCAGACAGCCGGATCGTACTTGTCGGTGCGCGCCCGATGGTAGTTTTAGGTTCGAGATCGAAGCGCGTTCCTGGGAGGAGGCTGCTGGGCCCGCTATCGACAACGATCAAGTGGCCGACGATGGGTGTTCCCTTGTATTCGTCGGCACTGGTTGCTGCTGTTCTCTTCAAATCACGTGTTATGGCGATAACTACCTGCATGAGAAAGAGATAAAGCAAAATGATAAGTAAGAGACGCAATATCAATAAAAAAACATCGAGCGAAAGGGGCATAAAAAGATCTCACCTTCGTTCAAAGTAGAAATCATAACTGCCAATAGTGAACCGGTCACCATTGCGCAGGATATGTTGGCGCATATTGGGTGTGTTGTTGATGGTGATGCCGTTGGTGCTGCCAAGGTCAAAAATGGCAAACTGGCCATCAGGCTGGTACTTGATCTGGGCATGGTTGCGAGAGACACGTTTGTCTTCGACTATGATGTCGTTGCTGAGTTGACGGCCAATATTGATGACGGGTTTTTCAATCTGGTAGTACTGGTGGCCGGCCTGTGGTAAACGGATAGAGAGCCGTGCCCATGGCAGAGGTGGTGAGGCGACCGGCGATCCCATTGACATGAATGGCGGTGTAACAGGGCTGTTATACTGGCTCCCCACACCCATAACGGGTGGTTTCACCTGGTTTGGTGGCATGGCGTTATCAATGCCAGGGAGATGTTGTCCCGGCGCCAGTTGCGCGCGCAGAAGGGCTAACTGTTCAGGGCTGAGGGCCTGGGTGGACATAATACCCGCGCCATCTCCGCCCGCTGAACTCAAGTTTTTTGCGTCTTCTTGTTTGGCCTCGATACGCACCAGGCCAAGGCGCACATTGCTAACTCCATGCAGGCGCAAGATGGGATCGGTTTTTAATGTGTAGTGTTTTCTCCTGGCATAGGCAATAAGAGATTCCTGCCAATCTCTGATCAGGGTGAATTGGCTAGGAGATAAACGCTGATGGTCTTTGATGTTGAGATAGATATCATAGACGTTGGGAGCCAGGCGCTGGCCTGCCTTTTGCAGGAATGTACCGTTCTCCATGGCACTTTCTAGCTTACTGGCTATGAAAGCCGGTTGAACCGGCGTTCGTACAAAAAAAGCAATGAATTTTTCCACTGTGCTCTCTATCCATGCATTCAATCTCGAAAGTGGATGCCGGCGAGCGTCCATCATGCTCACCCCCTAATTTAATACCTGACGCGCCTGTTGCACATCGGCAGCGATCTGCGATTTCAATGCGTCTATATTAGCAAAGCGTTGCTCATTGCGCAATCGTGCAATGAAGTCTATAGTAATACGTTTATCATAGAGGTCTGGTTGAACATCGAGCAAATGTACTTCTACAATGCGCTCCTTCTCGTTGAAGGTTGGACGAACCCCGATATTGACTACACCGTTATAGACGCGAGAAGCATCGGCTCCGTCACTAAGAGGGCCATTTGTACTTACGCGTACGGCATAGACGCCGTCGGCCGGTAAGAGTTTATGGGCTTCGGGTATCAGGTTGGCGGTGGGGAATCCTAGCAGTCTTCCCCGTTGTGCACCACGTCTTACAATATCAGATAACGTAAGTGGATGGCCTAATAGCTCATTTGCATCACTAATGCGCCCTTCGCTGACCAATGCGCGGATACGAGTACTACTGATGTGGGTGCGCTCTACCTCTTCCAGGGAGATAGGGTGTACCACTATGTTGTTTTCCTGGCCGTATTGCTGAAGAAAGGCGACGTTACCCATCCTGTTGTGACCAAGGCTAAAGTTGGTGCCGACAACCATGCCCTTGATGTTGAAATGGGCAGAGAGTTCCTGCATAAATTCGCCTGCGCTGATGGCCGCAACTGCTGGCGTAAAATTCATGACGATGCTGTCCGCGATCCCCCCATATTTTTTTGCCAGTGCCAGTTTCTCTTCCAATGTTGTCAAATAGCGAACGTCGATGTCTGGCCGCACGACTATGAGCGTGTGTGGAGAGAATGTAATCAATACTGGCTTACTGTTGAGTTGTTGGGCTGTGTTGCGCAGTTCATGCATCAGTCGTTGATGCCCTATATGGACGCCATCGAAGTTGCCAATGGTGATTACGATTGGTTCGGTTCTTGTTACTGTTGTTTCGTATTCCATGTTTATGTTGAGGTGCTTCCCTTGCCGCTCTGGCTTGTACCTGGCTTTAAGTTTCTTTGGCATATATTACCACAGCTACCCCTGGGGTGCAATTTATTTTTTGCTGGCGCTGACTTCGCGACAAGTCGCTCAGTAGGACTTTTTGGTATAGCATAAACAGTCTTTGGTGTTCAAGGAGGGAGCAGGAATGTTTTGCTCATCCCACCAGGGGGGAAGCGGGATTACGGTGCGAGGACTTTAATGGGTTGCCAGAGGTTTTGGTCAAGGCGCCATTCGGCGATAGCGAGGAAGTGATTGTCGGTGTCGTAGACGCGGGCGAGGTTGGAGGGAGAGATTGATGGGGTGGGAGGATCGTGGTGAAAGGCGTTGCCGTGCAGGACACGTTCGACGGTTGCCGCGTCGAGTGTGAGGGCGGGATAGTCCTGGAGGGCGGTGTCGGGCGGGTAAAGGTACTCTTCGATGGTTCCTGTTGACACGGCTGTTGCTAGTTGTTCGAGGGTGATGCTCTCCGAGAGGAAGAATGGGCCGCTGCGTGTTCGTGTGAGCGCGGCGAGGTGGGCTCCGCAGTGCAGTTGTTCTCCGAGGTCGTAAGCCAGTGAACGGATGTAGGTACCCTTGCTGCACTCAATGGCGAGGGTGAGACGCGGGGGCTCCCAGGCGAGTATTTTAAGGGAAGTGATGGTGATGGGGCGCGCTGTCATAGTGAGTTCTTCACCTGAGCGGGCTCGTTTATAGGCAGGCTGTCCCTGAATTTTGATAGCTGAGTATTGCGGTGGAAGTTGCACCTGGGGGCCGAGGAAGTGTTGTAGGGCTTCTTCGATGCCGGAGAGGCTGAGGTCGGCGGTACTGGCGGTGCGTATGATGCTGCCTTCGCTGTCATAGGTGTCGGTGACTATGCCAAAGATGATGTCGGCCAGGTAGGCTTTGCCGCTTTCGCTGAGATATTCGGCTACGCGCGTTCCCAGGCCGATGCAAATGGGGAGGACGCCGCTGGCGGCGGGGTCGAGCGTTCCCGCGTGTCCGACGCGTTTCTGTTTGAGTACGTTGCGTATTTTTGCTACGACGTCGTGAGAAGTCATGCCTGTGGCTTTGTTAATGTTGAGTATTCCGTCCATAATATTTGCTAAAGCTCTAGATTTTCTTTA
>MNIY01000067.1 GCA_001919995.1 Ktedonobacter sp. 13_1_20CM_4_53_11 | reverse complement strand
CGAGGAGCTGTTCGCGGTACCCGCAGCCGGTTTAAACATGGTGAGGGTCGGAATAACGACATTCCTGACCATTGTAGTCGGAGCTGTGCTTCCGAACATGGATACCTGCATCGTTTGCTCGTGCCAGGTCCATTTCTCCGAACCGGGCGGGACACCGTTACCAGGATAGATGGCGAATACACCCGCCGCATCTGACGGTCGCTCGATATAGGAAGGCAGATGTTGCGCGCTCACCAGATCAGGTATCTCAAACCGGGAGTCGCTACCTGCATGACCGGTAGAATTCATGGCTGATCCTTTGCCGGAAGGCTGTGAGCCACTTCTTGTGATGTCCATGTGCTCAATTCCTCCACCATGCCTGCAAAAGCTGAGAGGCATGTTCTCTGTCTAGGGTAGGGGCGTGTGAAAAAATACTTTTCCGCGTTACCGGTAATACGATTGCTCGCTCCTGTTTGAAGACAGGAAGGTATGTTTTCATGACTCCAATTATAGACGCGCCTTCGCACAGGGGGGTAGGATAATTACGAAAAATGATTGGAGAATTCTGCACATCTTCCGATGAAGTTCCCGGATAGCCTCTGGCGAGAGCGGTGCCGACGAACGGTTGAGGGTGTGCTGCATCAGCAGCACACCCTCAAATGAAAAGCCATCTTCAGCGTGCCGTATAGCCACCGTCCACGAGGAGCGCGTGACCGACCACAAAGCTGGCACCAGGGCTACAGAGCCAGAGGACGGCTGCGGCAATCTCCTCTGGTTCGCCCAGGCGCCCGATTGGTTCGTCCTTCACCATTTCGGCCAAGGCCTTGGAATCACCGCCGGTCATCGACTGCACCATTGGCGTCTTGATCGTGCCTGGGCAAACCGCGTTGATGCGGATGCCACGGGCGGCGTATTCGAGGGCGGCCGACTGGGTCAGGCCGAGCACACCGTGCTTGGCCGCGGCATAGGCCGCCAGTCCGGGGTTGCCGATGACGCCGCCGATCGACGAGCAATTGACGATCGCGCCGCTGCCCTGCTGAAGCATCTGGCGCAGCTCGTGCTTCATGCAGCTCCACACACCGCGCAGGTTGATCGCCATCACGCGATCCCACTCGTCGCCGCTGATGTCAGCCGTGTCGACACGGCGTTGCATGACGCCTGCGTTGTTGAACGCTGCATCCAGACGCCCGAAGCTGGACACGGTTCGTTCGATCATGGAGGCCACCTGACCGTCATCGCTCACATCGCAGCCAATAGCGAGAGCCTTACGACCGGAGGCTTCGAGTTGCGATGCCTCGGCACGCACCGCTTCCTCCTGGATGTCGGCCAGCACCACTGAGGCACCCGCCTCTGCGAAGGCTTTCGCGGTCGCCAGACCCATGCCAGAGCCTGCACCAGTAACGAGTGCGACTTTGTTCTCAAAAGACAACTTCATAAACAAATTTCTCCTTCACATAGCGTCTCCGTCATAAGGAACGCGGCCACCTGCCCAGCCCAGTCGAACGGCACCGGCTGGCGCGTCGGTCGGCTGGCTCAGGCGGGCGTCGGAGACGTGCTCAATACGGACGTCGTTGGCACCATACATGAGAGTTGTGCGCATGGCAATTTACCTCCGGTCCTCAGCAACCCTGACCTTGTCTCGTGCGAGCGAGGTCGACAGGTCGCGATAGGTGTTGATCTGCTCCATCCAATCGTTGGATTTCACAAAGCTATCCTCTTCCCCCATCACAAGTTGCCAGTAGGTATCATAATGCATAGACGGCCACACGCCGACGCTGCTCGGGTCCCTGTTCACTTGTCACTACTACCCGCTGATCATTGGACCGCTATCTCATGTCTTCCAGCTGGCACGTCGCGCGCTGGCTGGCCCACGAGATCCACGACGACCGGCACCGGTGAATCGACCGTCACCCTATCGACGCTCGCCTCTACCGCGATCAGCCCATGCGGTGTCGGGACGTTACCTTTCGCCCACGCCAGCCGCCCCAGGCGCGGCGCGATCCGCGCTTTGGCATAACCCGGTGCTGCTGGCATAACCCCCAACGTGTAAAAGATCATATCGCGGGTCGGGGTACAACTCCACCCATGGACGTGCGTGCCCCACCCCCAGCACTCCCCGATCGTATCGTATCCTTCCACCAGAAACTCCGACCAGCGCCGGTACAGGTCGGGCAGGCGATCGGCCTTCCCCGCCTGAGCCACTGCGTCATGCACGGCATAGCTCATAAACGGCTCGGCCAACACAATCTGCCGCTCGGCATCCCAGTCGATCTCGTACATCCCCTGGATCTGCTTCTGGGTCTTCTCCTGCGAATACTCACCCTGGTTGCCACCGATCCACGACCGTACCACCAACCGTTGCGGGTCGGTGATGGTGTCGATGATCCGCCCCCACCGTGCTTCTGGTGCTAGCCCCGAGATGATCGCCGAGGCACCCGCCAGTTGGCTCATCTCCGGCCGCTGCTCGCCGTCCACGATGTGGTCCATATATGAGCCGCGCGCCTCGTCCCAAAAGACCTCGAAGCCTGCCCGCGCCTGCTCGTACACCCCTTCGGCCCAGCGCTGGCTGCCCCGCTCCTCCAACCAGCCGGCCATCTCGGCGTACTCGCGCAGACCGCGCGCCCACAAGGCCGTCAGGATCGAGCTCGTGTCATTGACCAAGACGCTCGACCAGTCCACCAAATTCCATTCGATCACGTCCTTCAGGACGCCATCTGCTGTCTGGTAGGGGACATACCAGCGTAACACCCGCTCGATCGTTGGCATCAGCCCCTTGACCACGTCCCGGTCAGCGCTGAAATGGTAGCGATTGTAGACACCGTGGACCCAGTGCAGTGCCCAGTCCGGGATGGTGAAGGCCCCACTCGCTTCGATCTCGCCCACCACGCTCATCGGCAGCATGCCATCAGAGCGCGGCGAGTTACCCAGTATGAGATAGTGCCAAGCCAACCGCCAGTCGCGATTCGTTGCCAGGTGGACCATCTGGTGGACGACACCATCGCCCACCCACGCACGCTGCTCGCGGGTTGGACAGTCGATAAACGAATCGTGCGAGCAGAGTTGCACGGTGCGAATGCCCGCCGTAAAGATGCGGTTCAACTCCTCATCGTCGCAGGTGAAGCGCGCGCCCTCCTCCCACGAATACACCTGCTCCTGCACCGTAAAGCTCTGCAGCGTGACCGAACCTTGCCCCCCATGCACCAGGATAGAGGCGTAACGGAAGCCGTTCGAGTCAAACACCTGAAAGCGGTCATTCTCTCCCCGTGCGATATACCGCGTCCCGGCACGCACGTCGATATTACTGGTGGGATCTTTGAGCGGCTCTTCCAGGTAGGCGAGATCCAGCACCGTGCCAGCCTGCGCTTGGATCTCGAACCTGACAAATCCCGAGACGATATGACCCATGTCGAGGTTCAGTCGTACCATCCCGCTGGATGGCACGTCCACCGTGACAGGCAAGCGCTCAACAGGTGTTGTGCGTTTGACGTGGAGCCCCGCCGCCGCCCGAACCCGCTTGACCGGACTGGCAACCGATGTGTCTACCTGACCATCCAAAGTCTCGACCTGCACGGTTGCAGGCGTCTGGACCTGGCCGCCCAGCTTGGCAATCGGGCGGGGGTAGAGCGGGCCGTAGGGGTCAGTCGGAGGCTGGGTGTAGGCGAAGCCCCCGATATGCATCGCCGGCACAACCTGAGCTGCACCCCAGCCGCTGTCGTCGAACCCGGCGTCGTGCCAGTCGTGGGAGAAGCGCCGCGCATCGAATACCTCGATCGGAACGCCGCCACCGACCGGATCTTCGATGTCGTTGCGCCACTCATCGGACCAGGCGTCCGACTTACGGGCCTTCCAACTCACATCGCTGACTAGCCAGCCCGCGGCACCCAGATCAGCCTCGAAGACCAGGATACCGCTCTTGCCGAGCGTCAGGTTCGGCGTAGCCGGCATCCAATAGGATTTCGGCGTGCCATAATACTTGACGTACACCGCCAGGACGTTCTCGCCCGGTTGGAGGTAGGGCGCGAGGTCAAACAGATCGTAGTACAGCCGGCGAGGCTGACTGCGGATTGGGCCACGGAAGACCCCCTGACCGTTGACGAAGAGCGCATAGCGCGAGTCGGCAGTGATGCGGGCAGGCGCGCGGTCTGGAACCTGGTCAAGGTGGACCGTTTTGCGGAACAGGCCGTGGGTCTCTGGTGCCTGCGGGTTGACACTGGCCGACAAGGGCCCACTCGGCTTGATCGGCTCTTCTGGCACCCAGATCCAATGACCCTGCCACCGGATCTCTGGGAAGTCGTGTGCTGTGACTGCTGCAGACATGAGTAAATCTCCTTCTCTAAACCCAATACCTTGCAGATCCGTACGGATCGAAACCTTGGAAGTCTGGCAGACCTGCAAGGTTTCGATCCGCCGCTCAAACCCCGCAGTTGAGTTGTTCGTGTGTCTCTTACGGGTGCAGCAACACCTTGAACGTCGCGGCTCGCGCCTCAGGACTGATCATGAGACTGATAAACCTGTCGCCATAGCAATGGTACTTGGTGCGGTACGCCGTGTCGATCGAGTTGGCGCGCTCGATCGAGCGGGGCCACTCATCGACAGCAGTACTCACGGCTACATCTCCTCCAGTGCCATCGAGGTCGACAGGTCGCGATAGGCGTTGATCTGCTCCTGTAGGTCCTTCACCTTCTGCTCGGCGACGGCGATGGCATCGGCGCCGGCGATAAAGCGGCGCGGCGGGGGCTGCTGGCTGGCGATCGTGACGAGCGCCTGCGCGAGCTTGGCCGGGTCGCCAGCCTGTCGCCCATTCTGAGCCTCATACCTTTCCCGCTGGGCCGCGCCGTGCTCAGCGTAGTCCTCGATGGACGGCGCGGCGTAGGTCGTCGACTGCTCCGTGAGCAGCTCGGTGCGGAACATGCCGGGGTTGACGATGGTGGTGCTGATGCCCAACGGTGCGATCTCCGGCTGCAGCGACTCCATCCAGCCTTCCAGGCCGAACTTGGCGGCGGCGTAGGCGGAATTGAACTCAAAGCCGGCAAGGCCCGCACTTGACGAGATCGAGATGATGTGCCCGGACCGCTGCTTGCGCATGACGGGGAGGACGGCGCGGGTGACGTTCATCGGGCCGATGAGTCCCGTCGCCAACTGCCGCTCGATCTGCTCCGACGTCAGTTCCTCGAAGTAGCCCCCATAAAAGTTGGCGGCGTTATTGACGAGCACGTCGATGTGGCCGAAGCGATCAACAGCCGCCTTGACGGCGGCCTCGGCGGCGGCGCAGCTGGTGACGTCGAGCTTGACGACCAGCAGGTCCTCCGCCTGACCGACGGCCTTGCTGACGACGTCGATGTTGCGGCCCGTGGCGACGACCGCCTTGCCAGCAGCCAGGGCGGCTTTGGCGATGTCCACGCCCATACCGCGCCCGGCACCGGTAATAAACCATACCTTCTTCCCACTCGTGGGACCTTCTCGACGAGCCTGCAAAGATGTTTCGGGTCGTCGTTCGTCTTGTCTATCGGACATTCCTTCTCTCCCCTCTCTTGTTACGCTTCTCTCTACGATAAAAGCCCAGATTGCTTGTAAGCAGGCCCTAAATGAGCGAAGCTGCTGCAAACCGCAACGTAGCCATGTTCTTCGCCGTCATTTTGCCCCGATACCTTTTCCGGGACGTGTTTTCGCTCGTCATTTTGGCTCTTACTCATTTCGCGTGAGCACACAAGCAAGACCTGAAGAGATCGAACTCGTAGCGGAAAGAATATTCTGGTACGAGTCGGCTACTGAAAGCTCCCTTCAATGGTCGATTGAGTGCTCTCAGCAGGAAACGCCAGCAGTGCTACTTTGCTACTCATGACAGCCTGGCTCATTTTGCCCCTAGGAAAGTGTTTACGTCGTCGCCGTTTCCTCAAGAGCCACCACCTCGAACACAGGCCGAGGTGATCCCGGCCCGACAGTGGTGGCAGGAAGCCCGTCATGGCCAGAGCAACGCCTTGATGGCGCGGCGTTCGTCCATGGCCCGGTAGCCCTCGGCAACCTGCGCCATGGGCAGTTCCAAGTCGAATACTTTGCCGGGGTTGATCTTCCCGTTCCACACCAGGTCGATCAGCTCGGGCAGGTAGCGACGCACCGTGGCGGGACCGCCGTGGAGGTGAATGTGGGCGAAGAACAATCCCTCGCCGTTGAGCTCGACCCCGTGCGGAACGCCGACGAAGGAGACGTACCCCCCCTTGCGTGTGGAGTGGATCGCCTGCATCATCGCTTCTTGTGTCCCAACGCACTCAAGCACGGAGTCAGCACCAATTCCATTGGTCATGTCCATGATCCGGGCGACGCCCTCGTCGCCACGCTCAGCCACGACGTCGGTTGCGCCGAATTCGCGTGCGAGTTTCTGCCGCGAGGCGTTCCGGCTTATCGCGATGATCCGCTCCGCACCCATCTGCCTGGCGGAGAGTACGCCCAGGAGGCCGACCGCACCGTCGCCGACGACCACGACCGTCGATCCTGGCTTCACGTTGGCCGCGTCGGCTGCGAACCAGCCAGTCCCCAAAACATCGGAAGCCGTCAGCAGGCTCGGGATCAGATCAGCCGAGGGGACGCCCGGCGTCGCTACCAAGGTGCCGTCCGCGAGCGGTACGCGCAGCAGGGGTGCCTGCGCCCCGCCAACGCCCTGTCGGTGCATGCAGGACGACTGGTAGCCGAACTGGCAGTTCGGGCAGGTGTTGTCGGAGGCGAAGAACGACCCAACAACGAACTGTCCAGGCTTGATGTGCTTGACCGCGCTGCCGACCTCCTCCACCATGCCG
Organism: Ktedonobacter sp. 13_1_20CM_4_53_11; assembly: GCA_001919995.1. Next base: position 1,825 of record MNIY01000067.1, on the reverse strand, counting down.
CAGTACTCGTGGCCCATCGGGGTCGGCCCCGTGATCGGCGCAATGCCGCGGTAGGGCCACAGGTCGGACCCGCACACGCAGGCCGCCGAGATGCGGATGATGGCGTCCGTCGGGTCGAGAATCGTCGGGTCGGGACGCTCCTCAAAGCGCACGTCCCGGGGGCCGTAAAGCATGGTTCCTCGCATAGTTGATCTCCTCTTCTGAGTAAAGGTGTGATTACGTCTCCTTCTTGAAGGGTTCGTTCACCACGTTGATGCGGTTTGCTTGTCCATCGGAACATCGCAGCGGATGTGAACCAATCTGTCACGCCTCCGCGCGAGCTTTGGGTCTCCCCCATGGGGAACTGCCCAACTTTCGCGAAGCCGGACCTGATCTGCTCCTTTCTCCGTTGCCCATCTGGCGAAAACGGTAGACGTCAGCGTGACGCGCAGCCCCTCCGATGGTGTTTCCAGTGGCTCTCGCTTCCGCAACCAGTGTGGCCGAAGCAGCCTTATGTGCGGTCCTGTTGGGAGCTTTCCTGTTCCTTCCAGTCGACAGTCGAGCCTGAGAGTTGCTCGGCAATGGCGATGTGCGCCATGGCCATGGTTGCCGTGGAACCGCACCTCTCTGGTGATCATTATAGACGCGCCGAAGCTTCGGGTGATAGAATAATTAGCGCAAATGATTGTCTGATTCTGCACATCTTGCAGAGAGATGATGGAGCAACCAGAGAAGAGGTTCCGATGGATGTGATCAACCAAAAGCCGTCAGCACGCGAGGCCGAGCTGATGCAAGCCAATCGCGAGGAACTGGTGGAGCGGATCGCACGGGCCATACGCGCAGATGGGACCGTCCAACCGCTCCCAGGGCTGCACCTGTACCGCCACTCCTTCCCTCTGGAGCAGGTGTACAGCGTGGTCGAGCCATCTCTGTGTGTGGTTGCCCAGGGGAGCAAGGAGTTCCTTCTGGGCGAGAGCCGCTATCGGTATGACCCCTTACACTATCTGCTCATTACAGTCGATATGCCCTACGTCGGTCAGGTCCTAGAAGCCTCGAAGGAGCGGCCATTCCTCTGTCTGCGCCTCTCCCTCGCCCCCACCCTCGTCGGTCAGGTCATGGTTGAGGCCGGTCACGCCTCGCCGAGAGATCCGGCTTCGGTGAGGGCCATCGCCGTCAGCCCGTTGGATGGGCACCTGTTGGACGCCGTGGTGCGGGTCGTCAGGCTCCTGGATTCCCCCGCCGAAGCGCGGGTCCTCCTGCCGCTGATCACGCGGGAAATTATCTACCGGCTCCTGGTGGGAGAGCAGGGAGCCCGCCTCCGTCACCTGGCCATCCTGGGGGGCTACACCCCCTCCATCGCCAGAGCGATCGAACGACTCCGCCGAGACCTCGATCAGCCACTTCGCATCGAGCAGATGGCGCGCGAGCTGGGCATGAGCGTCTCGGTGTTGCACCACCACTTCAAGGCCGTCACGGCAATGAACCCCTCGCAATTCCAGAAGCGGCTGCGGCTGCTGGAGGCGCGCCGTTTGCTGCTGGGCGAAGACCTCGACGCGGCCAGTGCCGCCTATCGGGTGGGCTACCACGACGCCTCCCACTTCAATCGGGAGTACAAAAGTCTCTTCGGCGTCCCACCCATGCGCGATGTGCACCGGCTGCGGGAAGGGGCGCAGGATCCAGCTTCCCGATGAGAAAAACGAGAACCCTTTTCCAGGCTGAGGAGAGAGTGTTGCATGCATCCTCGTTCTCTCGGTCGTTCTGTCTCACGGTTCTCGTGTCTCAGCCAGTTCGTCTGGCAGTCTTGGAAAGACGATATCGAGACGACAGAGATGAAAGTCTTTCAGGT
>MNIY01000124.1 GCA_001919995.1 Ktedonobacter sp. 13_1_20CM_4_53_11 | reverse complement strand
GTCAACGAGCGGAGCACCATTCTCACGAATTGCCCGCATCATATCTTCGATCTGCAGAGCATGGCTCCTGATGGCAAGTGTGGCAGGATTCTGAGCTGCGGAGGGACCTGCAGGAGCAGTGGGGGCGCGTTGCTCGCGATCATCCTGAGCCAGGTGGAGATAGCTCAGGCGGTCATCTTCGATCACCACTGATCCCTTGTCGCCATGCACCTCGATGCGGGTACCCGTTCCAGGATAGGCATCAGTCGTCGCAGCAATTGTCCCCAGGGCTCCGTTGGCGAAGCGCAAGATGGCGACAGCTACATCTTCGGTCTCCATGCGATGCACCAGGGTGTCCGTGTACGCGCAGACGCTCTTGACCGGACCCATCAACCACTGCAACAGATCAATGGAATGGATCGACTGGTTCATCAGTACGCCGCCCCCATCCAGCTTCCAGGTCCCGCGCCATGCTCCACTGTCATAGTACGCCTGCGAACGCCACCAGGGGATAAGGGCGTTGCCCAGGACCAGTCGGCCAAATGCCTGCGCCTCCACCAGATCATGCACCTTGATGGTGTCCGGATCAAAGCGATGCTGGCTGATGACGGCCAGCTTCACCCCGGTCTCCTGCTGCACCCGCAACATCTCTTCAATGGCTGCACGGCTGACCTCCATGGGTTTCTCGACGATCACATTCACACCTGCACGCATGACCTGGCAAGCGTGCTCCCCATGCATACCACTGGGTGTGCAAACATCGACCACATCGAGTTGCTCACGTGCCAACATCTCCTGAAGATTCCCATAGTGCGTCACGTGAAATTCATCCATTAGCTCCTGTGTAGGCTTGAGGACCGTATCAACGACGGCAACGAGTTGCGCATCGGGCAAGGTGGCGATGGCTTCCGCATGGATGTGACCAATCACGCCACAGCCAATAATTCCGAACCGTAGTTTGCTCGTCATGTCTCATATCTCCCTTCTATTCAGAACTATGCTACTGCCTCAGCAGCTCGTAAGACACGGACAAAGTCGGGCAAGGCAACCTCGGGGTGCCAGCACTTCTCCCACTCAAACGCGATCCACCCGTCATATCCGCCGTTCGCCAGCAGCTATAGAACCTCAACGATCGGCACAATTCCCTGTCCCAGAAGGCAGTAACGGACTCCGCCATTCGTGGACACCGAGTCCTTCAAGTGAACATGCCTGATGCGGTCCTTGAGCCTTTCGATGTATTGCTCTCCACGTTTTTGCCCCTCCTTTGGGCCTGCGGGCCTGGGTGGGAAGCCATACTCTGCTCTTAAGGGTACCGATGGGGCGTTATACAAGCGTTACATAAAGTCCCGCCCTGCTCAATTGTCTGCTTGCTGGCTCGCCTCGACGAACCACAGCCATTTGTCGATGCTTCGCGCGATGTCTGTGAAGAGGTCAGCCGTGTCCGCGTCCTTCAGTTCGCTCGCCTGATCACTGGCGTAGCGTACATGTTTGCCGAAGGCGGTAAGCTTCGTCGCAAGTGCATCGATGTGGCCTTTCCCATCGGCAGTTGCCAATACATACTCGTCGAGCGAAGACCGCCTGGCGACCGCGTGTGCCGTTCCCTCAGCCATGCCCCCAAGCTGCACAACGTGCTCGGCGATCAGGTTCGCATACTTCTCCACACCCTGGGCGACCTTGTCGAACAGCTCGCGCAGGGCCATGAAATGTGGCCCTTTGACGTTCCAGTAGGCCTGCCTGCTTTGTAGTTGCAGATCGATGGCGTCGGCCAGGCGGCGGTTCAACAGCTCGATCAGTTTGGCCTGCTGCTCGTTGGGCCGCGTATTTTTTTGCCTGGACATGGAGCGCTCCTTTCACTCAAGCACTGTTTTGCGCGATAATGCATAGGTTATCTCTAGGTGGTTGATTTGAAACGCTCTGACCTCCTCTTGTTCCTTTAGGTGGAGTCAACGCTCTGATCTGTATCATCTCTGATCTCATGATAAACAGAGAGCGTTATCAGGAGCGTTAAATGTACCTCTGCTCCCATCTTAGGGGGTGAGACAGTTGACATGATAGTAGGAGAACATTTTGAGAAACGCTGGAAGGAGCTTTACATGGGCAACTTACGCTTCACATTGCTGGGTTCCCCAGAAGTCCGTCATGCTGATCAGCTGCTGCTGTTCTCCACACGCAAGGAATTCGCGCTCCTCATCTATCTAGCGGTGGAAGGCTGCATCCATTTGCGCAAAATCCTCTCCGAGCTGTTCTGGCCAGAAGGTGACGCGCTGCATGGCCGGGCAGCCCTGCGCACTACCCTGCTCCATCTGCGTCATCTGCTGGGTGAGGGTGCTGGTGTTGATCCTGCGTCTCACCTCCTCATCACAGGCGATACCCTCGGTCTTGATTTCACCTCCGATGTCGACCTCGACCTGCGTACCCTCCATGAGGCCTGGACATTTGCGCATGCCTCGACTCACCCGGCACCGACCATGCCAGAGGACGCGCATTGCAGCCTGCTTGGCCAGCTCCAACGGGTGACCAGCCTCGCTCGCGGTCAGTTCCTGGAAGGCTTCACGCTGCGCGATGCCCCGGCCTTCGACGACTGGGTGCGGTTCCAACGCGAGTACTGGCACCTGCGTATCAACGAGATCTTCGACCGGCTCTCCAGGCTCCAATTCGAAGCAGGAGAGCTTGAGGTGGCCATTGCAACGGTCAATCGCTGGCTCGTCCTCGCCCCACTGCATGAGGAGGCCTACCGGCGTCTGATGCGCCTGCATTTCGCTGCCGGTGACCGCTACGCTGCCTTGCACGCCTATGACACGTGCCGGGCGAGGCTTTCAACAGACATGCAGACCGAGCCCACCCCAGAAACCGTGGCGCTGGCTAGCCGAATGCGGGCCGTTGCGCCTCCTCGACGCAAGGAGGCGCACGCACTTCATACAGCCCCAGGAGCATTTTCTCCAGTTCTCCTCCTCGACGGCCCGTTCCTGGGGCGGACAACGGAGTTGAGCCTGTTGATCAAGGCCTATCACACGGCGCAGCGTGGTCAAACGCAGGTCGTGCTCCTGCAAGGAGAGGCCGGTATCGGCAAGACGCGGCTGGCAAAGGAGTTTCTGGCCTGGGCAGAGATGGAAGGTGCAGATGTGTTGCAGGGACGCGCCTTTGAAACCGGTGGTCGCCTGCCCTATCGGCCCGTGATCGAGGCCTTGCGCCCGCGCATCGAGCGGGAGAATGCCCCGGACGACTTGCTTTCAGACACCTGGCTGGCCGAACTCGCGCGCCTGCTGCCCGAACTGGGCGACCGCTACCCCGACCTGCCTGCCCCACAAGGAGGCAAGTCCGTAGCGCGCAACCGCTTATTCGAAGCGGTGGCACGCCTCTTGCAGGCCCTGGCCAAACGCGCGCCGCTCGTCTTGTTCATCGATGATGTGCAGTGGGCAGATACCGCCTCACTCGACGTGTTCCATTACCTCGCACGAAGCTGGTCGGAGAGTGCGACGCCTGCGCTCCTGCTCCTGACATTGCCCATGGGAACGAGAGGTCTGCGGCCCGAGCTTGACGAGTGGCGAGCCAGCATGGAACGCACCGTGCCGTTGACACGCCTGCAGCTTGACCGGCTCACCCCAGAAGACATCCTGCGCTTGCTGCAAGCATTAGGGGGGGCAGGAGGCAAAGACGGTGGGCGAGCGGCGGACCTGGAACGCTTTGGACAGTGGCTCTTTGCTGAAACGGAGGGACAACCCTTTTATCTGATGGAAACGCTCAAGGTCTTGCTCGAGCGTGGCGCGCTCGCCTGCCGCCCGAGCGAAGAGGGAGGGTGGACACTGGACGTTACAGCAGCCATGGAGCATGAGACGGTGAGGCGCGGGTTTTTCCCACCGAGTGTGCGCGAAGTGATCGTGGCCCGCTTGGATCGACTCTCGCCGCATGCCTTTGCCCTGCTGGTGGCAGGAGCGGTCCTCGGCCAGGGAACCACGTTTGAGCGCCTGTGTCAGGTGGCCGATCTCACAGAAGAGGACGGACTTCCTGCCCTAGACGAGGTCCTGCACAGCGGCCTGCTGCATGAGTCGGAGCGCAAGGCAGGGCCCATGACTGCTGGGCGCTACGTATTCGCCCATCAGAAGATCCGTGCGATCGTCTACGCTGAGGCGGGTGAAGCTAGGCGGCGCATCTTTCATCGCCGCGCTTTGCAAGCATTGCAGGCGTCGGCAGTGCCTGCGGCGGATCTGGCCTACCATGCCCTGTCTGCGGGGCTTACGGAACCAGCCTTCCACTGGAGTCTAGTAGCAGGCGATGAGGCGATGCGGGTGTTTGCCGTGCGTGATGCCCTCACCTTCTACGAGCAGGCTCAGCATCTGCTGGCTGCGCGAGTGCATGGGCCTGGCCTCTTGACCATGCTTCCTGCATCGGAGGTCGAGCATCTCTACATCCACCTGGGGCGGGCCTATGAACTGAACGCGGAGTGGGAGAAGGCGCGGACGGCCTATACAGAGATGCTCGCGTACGCACGGGAGGCGAGCGAGCTGGCAATGGAGAGCACCGCCCTCAACCGACTGGCGATCCTGGCCGCACAGCAGTCTTTCGACCTGTCGGCAGCCAGGAGGCTGCTGGAAGAGGCATGGTGGGTTGCCGAAGCGAGCAGTGACCCGGTGAGACTGGCAGAGACGGAGTGGAACCTGGCCCAGATGGCGATCCATGCCTGCAAGTTGAAGCGCGCCTTGATCCATGCTGAGCGAGCCCTGGAACGAGCGCACGTGACCGGCCTGAAAGAGCTGAGAGCGCGTAGCCTGTACACGCTTGGACTGAGCTATGCCCTGGGTGGCTGCTGGGAAGAAGTCATGACATCTGTCGAGGAGGCCCGAACCCTGTACGCGGCAATCAACGATCAAGCAGGTGAGGCCTCGGGATTGTCAGCACAATTGATCTATGCTGGCTCCCCACCAACAGGACAGTTGACGAAGCGGGCGATGGAGGTGCTCTGCCTGTGTCTGTTGGCTCTCGGCCACGTCAATTGTGGCGAGCCACGGGCAGGCGTGAGCGCCGGGCAAGCTGCCCTCGACATCAGCCTGGAGATCAAGAACATCTGGGCGCAGGTGTACAGCGTACTGAACCTGAATCACGCTTTGTTAGAGGTGGGAGAGTATGAGCAGGCGCTGCGGGTGACGCAGCAAGGGGTGGAGATGGCGCGGACGCTGCCCAACCCGACCCTGCTCTTCTTCCTGCTCACGGTCTTAGGTGCGGTGCATCAAGCGATGCTCTCGCTGGAGGAAGCACAAGCGGCGCTCAGAGAGGCGCTGGCTCTCAGCGAGACCATCGTGGTCCGGTCGTATCAAGTGCTTGCCACCTCCAGACTGTGCGCAAACAGCGCCCTCGCTGGTGACTGGAAGAGCGCGTACACCTACGCGTTGGAGGCCGTAGCAGTACGAAAAGACATCGAAACGTCGTTGCCCTTCATCGACTTCCTCCGCTATTTTGAGATCGAGGCGCTGCTGCGGGGTGGCGAGGAGGGGCGGGCCAGAGAGGAGGTGCAGCGCCTGGGTGAAGGCAGCAGGACCACTCGGCGCCAGCGCCTCCCCTATCTGCGGGCGCTGGCAACCCTGGCGCAGTGGGATGGAGAAACAAGGGAGGCGCTGGCATCTTTACAAGAAGCGGCGGTCCTGGCCCATGAGATCGGGCTACCAGGCGAGTTGTGGCAGATCGAAGTGGCGCTCGGGGAAGTGTACGCATCCTCTGGGCAGAGAGAGCAGGCGCACCAGGCGTTTGCCAGAGCGATGGCGATTGTGCAGAAGCTGGCAGCGAAAATGGAGGATGAGGCGAGGCGCTCGAACTTCCTCGCCGAACCTGTAGTACGGCGCGTGTTAGAACCTGGACGAGCATAGCGATGCAGGTGGTTGCATATGCGCTCCAGCGCAAAGGCTATGCATACCCCTTTTTTCGTTTTCGATAGTTCTTTGGAGTCACATGCTCCAGCTTCGTAAACACCTTTGAGAAATAATTGGGGTCGTTATAGCCGACGCTCAACGCAATTGTGGCGACAGATTCGTTTCCCTGATCCAACATGTATTTGGCTTCTTCAATTCTGAACTTGTTGATATAGTCGGTGAGGGTCATTCCCAGTGCTTTTTTGAAGGTGCGGGAGAGATAGGACGGGTGTACCCCAAGAGTATCAGCAATACGGTTCAGGCTTAAAGGCTGATCGATACTGAAACGGATAGAGGTGACAGCTTCCTTGACCATTGGAGGAAGTGCTGCTAGCGCCAATTCTTTCACCAGATTGCAATAGACGTGAGGCATCTCTTCATAGAGGCACGTTAACTCGGCTATGCTCTGTGCCTGTTCTATTCGGATGGCAAATTTCCCCGAGACACTATCAAGATAGAAGGGATGAACCCCTGCGCTTTCCGCCGCTTTTCTGAATAACGTATTCGCAGAAAAAGAGAGATTTTTCATCGACCGCACAGGCGCATTGGGATGACGGTACGGCCAGGAGATCCCCTTCCCTTCCTCCATCGCTGTTTTCAACATGTGAGGGTCCCCTTTGGCAATGGCATGCAGCAGCTTGTTCTCGCTCGCATATCTCCTCTCAATCAGTGTCCGATCCTGCTCCAGATCATCGTTGAATTTCACTGCTGTGTCCTCTGAGGGAGGCAATGCGATTTCAATCCGTTGCGGCTGTCTCATTCCTGGGGTCAACACGTTGATGAGTAAGGAGCTTATGGCATGCTGTTTCGCTTCATCTACCATCGTCAACGTGGTATAGCATTGGTGCAGTTGTCGCTGCATGACAAGGGGTAATCGTTCTTTGTGGATCATTTCACGGAGCAGTTGCGGGGGATAGGCTTTACTGATACAAGGGCCTACCACAATAGTGCCTCGATATTCCGCTCCATCCCACATACCTGCCGCCAGAAACTCAAGCTGAATGGAGTCGCAAAACACATACACGCAGTCTTTCACAAGGGGCTGCTGAAGGACGTGGACAAGGGCTGCTTGTTTATAACGCTCGATCACAGTGGGCAGATCATAGGAGGCGTAATGGATCTGTGAAACCCTCTCGTTGTCAAACAATTGTACTTCGAGATTCGTGAGGATCGAAATGAGTTGACAACCTGCTCTGTACTGCTCATACGCGGCTTGCATCGTGGTCCTCCTAAATGGTCAAAAATATCCCTTTATTGGTCAGAATTATACGAGAAATAGGCTCATTGAGCAAGGTATACTCTTCTAAGAAGATGTGTTCAGATATTTCGAACCTTTCACCACGTTGATGAGCAGACGTTCTATTCTCTGCTCAAAACACTCGCTCATGGAGAGCACTGCTTCCGAGCTACCTGGGCAATGAGGGCACCGTCAGTGTGCAAGGTATACGGTTCAATGAGGGCAATTATGTGATGGGAGAAGCACTCACTTGAGTGAAATGATATGCGCCAAACAGAGACTATGGTAGAATGCAAGGCTACCTCAAGCGAGTTTGTCCCCTATATGTTGTCACCTGTATCCACTCAATTTTCACCATCTGGGCTGTAAAGCAGCTCAAGCAATAGGAGTCAGCAATGGCAGATAACGATAATGTGTTCGTATTCATCGGTACCTATGATAGCACGGACGCTGCATGGGAGGACTACGATGCGGTGAAGGAACTGCACAGTAGGGGCGTGATCGGTACGTACGACGCCGCCGTTGTGAATAAAGACACTGACGGCAAGGTTCACGTTCGCCTGCGCGAGAAGCCTACTGAGAAAGGTGCCTGGACAGGGGTTGCCATAGGCGCGGTAGTGGGAATCCTTTTTCCTGCCATTCTTATCGCCAGTGTAGCCATCGCAGCTGCCATGGGCGGATTGACCGGTCACCTCTGGCATGGCATGTCGCGCTCGGACATGAAGGATCTTGGCGAGGCCCTCGACGCAGGGACAGCGTCGCTCGTCGTCGTTGGTAAATCAGAGCTGGCAAAAAAGATCGCTCAGGCCACGGCCCACGCACAAAAGCGGGTCGAGAAGGAGTTGAAAATAAACGCGAAGGACTTCGAGAAGGCACTCGCGGCGGAGGCCAAATCGATCTAATAACCAACACCGGATGTAGAGGATCGACGACAATTTCATCGAAAAATGGAGGGCACTGCTTCCGAACGGCCCGGGAAATGAGCGAACCGTGAGTTTTTAACGTTCTTTGTAACGCCTCATTTAACGCCCCCAGTTTAAAATCAAAGTAGCTCGGACAACGGATTTCATTGAGCACGCAGAAGAAGGTCTCGGGAGCGCAACCGGTTCAACTCCTGCTCGCAACACTCGCTCATAAAGGGCACTGCTTCCCAACGGCCTGGGAAATGAGCGCACCGCGAGACTGAAGGCAGAAGAACAATGGAAGCGACGGTAACCAAACCAGACACCTTTGAAGCAGTAGCCTGGGAAGCATGTTTGTTACGTCAGGAAGACTTTTGAAACGAAAGGAGTCCTTTCCCATGGAAGATATTCAAGCCGTTGACATTGCATTGTCCGCCGAACCATCTCCTGACCTGCCAGAAGCGCTGCAAGCCCCGACACGACAGGTAGGCCGCGGCTTCATGTTCGCGCTTACAGCCTCCGCCATCTCTCTCTATATCCTCTACGCAGGTATCGGAGCCTTGTTGTTGCCCTTCCAGATTGGCCTGCTTGCTCCAGGGAGCAAAGTCGCGATCCTCAGTTTTTTCACGAGCATCACGGTCCTGATCGCGCTTTTTGCCAATCCCCTCGCCGGTGCGTTCAGTGACCGCACCACCTCGCGCTTTGGACGCAGGCGTCCGTGGATCATCGCCGGTGGCCTGCTGACAGTGGTGGGCCTGCTCTTCATGTGGCGAGCGACGAGTATCCCGCTCTTGTTCATTGGCTATTGTTTTGTCGAGCTCTTCTCCAACATCGCCCTGGCGACGCTCGTCGCGACGATCCCCGACCAGGTCCCGGAGAACCAGCGTGGGACGGTTTCCGGCATCTTCGGTCTTGCCACCGGCCTGGGAGGCATCCTGGGAGCAATTCTTGCCGGCCAGATCTTCAAGTCCGCTCCGACGAACGCCTACGTGGTCATGTTCCTGATCGTGCTCTTGACCACCATTCCGTTCGCGCTGTTCCTGCACGACAAGGTCCTCCCGAAGGGCTACATGCCTGCTTTCCACCTCGGGGCGTTTCTCAAGAATTTCTGGGTGAATCCGCGTAAGTACCCGGATTTCGGCTGGGCCTGGCTGACGCGTTTCGTCCCGTTTGTCGGGTATTTTCTGGGGATCACGTATATCTTCTATTACCTGGAGGATGTCGTGAAATATCCGGCTGCGCTACAGGGAGCCTCGACGTTCAGCATCATCGCAGCGGTCGTGTCGCTGCTCTCCACGGTCCTGGGCGGCTTCCTCTCTGATCGCCTGAAGCGGCGCAAGCTCTTTGTGATCGCTGGGATGTGTATTATGGCCATCTCCTTTCTCCTGCTCGCCCTCTTCCAGAGCTGGATCGCCGTACTGGTCGCTGCCGCCGTGCTGGGATTTGGCCTGGGAGCCTACCTGGCCGTTGATGTCGCGATCGTCACCCTGGTGTTGCCCTCGGCAAAGAACCGGGCCAAGGATATGGGCATCATCAATATCGCCAACACGCTGCCCCACTCAGTGGCACCTGTGTTGGCCGGCTTCATCCTTGCACTGACGCATAGTTATTCGTTCTTGTACATCGCTGCGACGATCTTCGTCCTGCTTGGCATCCTCACGGTGATGCCGATCAAGGCTGTGCGTTAACGACACAGACCATCCAGTCCCCAGTGCAAGGCTGGGAACTGGGTGCAAGGAGTGATCAAGGTCAGCAGAGGCAGGACAGACGTCGTAGCGTGTCCAATGGAGACATTTTCGCAAGAGGAGAGAAACCATGTTATACCCCATCATGACCACGTCAAGAGAACTCGTTGATTTGAATGGGATCTGGAACTTTAAGCTGGATCACGGCACAGGATTTGAAGAGAAATGGTTTGGACGCCCGTTACAGCAGGCGATCCCGATGCCGGTCCCTGCTTCCTACAATGATCTGTATGAGGGAGCGGAATTTCGCGACCACATTGGGTGGGTGTGGTATGAACGGGAGATTGTCTTCCCTGACCATGTCTTCGCGCAACGCATCGTGCTGCGTTTTGGCTCGGTGACGCATGCCGCCAGAGTCTATCTCAATGGGCAGCTTGTCGTCGAACACCAGGGGGGATTTACGCCGTTCGAGGCAGAAATCAACGCGTTCGTCAACAGTGGCAAAAATCGCCTGACGGTCGCTGTCAACAATATTGTGGACTACACCACACTTCCGGTGGGCAATTATCAAGAAGAAGACGTTCCCGGCCTGGGAAAAGTGGTCACCGACACCCCGAACTTTGACTTTTTCAACTATGCAGGCATCCAACGCCCGGTCAAACTCTACACGACCCCGAAAACCTATATACGCGATATCACCCTGACGACGGAGGTAGATGGAACGAATGCGCGGGTAGGATACAGCATCGAGACCGAGGGAGCAGCGGAGGTTCGCGTCTCCCTTCACGACGAGACCGGTGAAAGAGTTGCCAGCGGCACCGGAGCGACCGGCCAACTCTCCATCGAAGGTGTGCATCTCTGGCAGCCGCGGCACGCCTATCTGTATAGCTGTGTGGTGGAATTGTGGCAGGATGGGCAGCGTCTCGATACGTATGAGGAACCGTTCGGAGTGCGGACGGTCGCCGTCCGGGACGGGAAATTCCTGATTAACGGGAAGCCGTTCTATTTTAAGGGCTTTGGGAAACATGAGGACTCCCATATCCACGGGCGCGGATTGGATGAAGCGCTCAACGTGAAAGACCTGAATCTGCTAAAATGGATTGGCGCCAATTCCTTCCGCACCTCGCACTATCCCTATTCTGAAGAGCTCATGCGTCTGGCGGATCGTGAAGGATTCGTGGTGATCGATGAGACACCGGCGGTCGGATTGCATTTGAACTTTGGATCATTCTTTGGTGGGAGTGGCAAGCTCCATAAAACCTGGGAAGAGCTGGGAACCAAAGAGCATCATGTGCAGGTGATTCGCGAGTTGATCGCACGCGATAAAAATCATCCGTGTGTGGTGATGTGGTCCATTGCCAATGAATCAGCTTCCGAAGAAGAGGGCGCTCATGACTATTTCCAACCCTTAGTCCAGCTCGCACGAGATCTCGACCCCCAGAAACGCCCCATTACCATTGTGATACACATGATGGCAACTCCCGACAAGAATACCGTTTCGGACCTGGTGGATGTGCTGGCGCTGAACCTCTACTATGGCTGGTATGCCTA
>MNIY01000106.1 GCA_001919995.1 Ktedonobacter sp. 13_1_20CM_4_53_11 | reverse complement strand
TGGGGGTGCAAGTGAGTGAAGCCACAGTCCGCCGACAAACAGAAGAAGCAGGAGCGGCGTATGAGGCGGTACAGAACGAGCAAGCCGACCAATTGATGGAAGAGAAGGAAAAGAAGAGCAAGAAGGGTCGAGCCACGTCGTGCCAGCCCAACACGAGGGCCGCCAAAGAACCAGAGAGCAAGATGATCCGAAGTCACGATGGAGCGATGGTGCCTCTGGTGGGGGGAGTCTGGGCAGAAGCCAAAACGGTGGTCGTGGGACACGTCCAGAGCAAAGAGAGCCCCTGATAGCCTCGACCAGAGCAGCACGTCGAGACCGTCACCCTCTCGTATTTTTCCCGTCTGACCGACTCCCAGACCTTTGGTCGACTGGCGACCGTGGAAACCGAGCGCCGGGGAGTAGGTCTCGCCAAAGAGGTGTGTGCGGTGCAAGACGGAGCCGAGTGGATCCAGGGCCTTGTGGATCTGCATCGGCCTGATGCGGTGCGCATTCTCGATTTTGCCCATGCGGCAAGCTAGTCTCCGTGAGATTGCTGAGCTGGTGAGAGCGGCTGGCACGACTCTGCCCGAAGCGTGGCTGGCTGAGCAATGGCATGAACTCAAGCACCACGGACCAGCAGCAGTCTTGAAGGAAGTGACTCGTTTGCTTCACATGCATCCCCACGTCCCTGATCTCGACAAGAAGGTCACCTCCCTGTGCAAGCGTGAGCAGCACATGGGAGTCACCCCGCTATCAAGCGTTGGGCTGGCCCATTGGCAGTGGCAGTGTGGAAAGTGCCAACAAGGGCGTCGTCCAAGCACGACTCAAAGGGGCTGGCATGCGCTGGCAGCGCTCGCATGTCAATCCCATGCTCGCTTTGCGCACAGCCGGATGTCTCGATCAATGGGAACAAGCGTGGCAACAGGCATGCAACCAGCGCCTGCTCCAGGGGCAAGAGCGCCGCCTCTTGCGTCAGCAGACTCGCAGGGATGCCGCTATGTCCAAGCTGCGCCAGCTCATCCTGCGCCTTCTGCTGCTGGGTGCTCCTGCTCGGTCCAAGACTTCCCGTCCTCACCCCAATCTGCCTCCTTCCCAGCCTTCTGCTTGCTCCACTATTTCCACCCCTCCCCGCCGACCAGCTTCTGACCATCCTTGGCGCCGTCGCCTCCTCGCAAAAAAATGACGCCCACCCTCACCAAAGACTTGCTACGGTGTCCCCTGTGCTGGCTCCTTGGCACATCCGTTCGTGGAAAACGATGGATGTTGTGAACGGACGTGCCAAGGAGCCAGCACACGGAGGTGATCCAGCTTGTTCTCCTAGACTTCGACGAGACCCAGCGGCAGGAGGTCCCATCATGACTTGACGAGAACTCCTTCTTCCTGCTCGTGGCCAGCCAATGAGTCCGACGCCAATACAGCGCTGATCCCATTAGCGCGAGAGAGCCGCCTCTGGTTGCCCATAGCTAAAGGCATCGCGCCAGGGCTTTCCCTCTGCTAAGCGTGTGGGGCGAAATGGCGTTAGATCTACTGTTGTGGCTTGCCCTTGCGTTACCAGTTCCGCCAGACAGCGCCCGATAGCCGGAGCTGTCTTAAACGAGGTCCCACTATCGCCGAGCATCCCGTAGAGGCCCACATACGGGGGAAGATGGCCGATCAGCGGGTGCAGATCCGGGCTAAACATCAACATACAAGCCACACTTCCTCGCAAAGCGCTTTGATGCATCACCGGGAACCGTTTGCAGAGAGCAAGACGACAGTGATCAATGTAGCCTTGTTCCACTCCTTCCTCATAAGCGTCGGGATCTCCTGCAAGCAAGGGATCGGAGTCCAATCCCATCAGGGTACAGTTGCCATCAATGGGTCGTGCCCACAGGTGATTCACCCGATCAAGATAGGTGAGATGCTCTGATCCCCTGTGATAGGCCCAGCGCAACACGACGACTCTGGCTCGTTTGGGAACGAGCCCCAGATCGATGCCAAGGGGAGTCAGCAGATGGTTGGCCCAGGCTCCTGCAATGATGATCACCGTCGCAGCGCTCACGATCCCTTTGCTGGTCTCGACTCCCTTGATCCGTTCGCCTTCGACCAGGATAGCTTTGGCCTCTTGGGGAGTGATGATCTGGGTCTTGACCCCAAGCTGGCGATGGAGCGCAACATTGGCCTCCAGCTCGCTGTGATAGACAGGATCGGTGAACATCAGCAGACCCAGAGGCTGGTAGCCACAATCGCCGCCCACCAGTTCCTGCCAGTGCTTGAAATACGTCAAACTGATCTGCGCGAGCCGCGTTTCCGGTTCATTGGCATAGCTGGTACGAACCAGCGCTCCGCTTTTGCCTGTCGCTCCGGCTCCCAGGAATCTGCGATCCATCACCAAAACGCGTTTGACCCCTGCTTTCGCTAAATGGAATGCCGTGCTCGTTCCATTGACTCCGGCCCCAATCACAATCACGTCAGCCGTCTGCAAGGTGACTTCCTTTCTATGGAAGGCCAAGCGGCCCTCTTCTCGTAGGATTGCGTGCCATGAACATCGTCGATATTCCGGCTTGCTGTTCCAGCCACAGCATCTCGTGCTCACTTGCGCTTGGGTACGGTGTTCCCTCGACACAAGAGGCTGATGCCTCAATCATACCCAGATTTTTGCCCATTTTCAAGCCTGCGGGCTTGTTTTGCCCAATTGGACTGACCACCCGCATCTGCGCATCATCGGGCGAGATGTCAGCCTGGAGGTGATGCACCTGTGCTGGCTACTTGGGTTATCCGTTCTAAAGCATGACTCTGAGCGGCGACAAACCGCACGAATTACACGCCTAACCGTCTTCTATGAGGCGGTTTAATGGCTGGCTACCTTGCGAAGCGATTCTCCTTGGTCAATTCGAGCAAGAACTAGCGGCCATTCGGATGGCGGGATTTTCCATTGCTGGTTATCTGGCCTCGCTCGCCGTTGGGGAAGTATGCGTGGCTCAGTCTGGTATGGTGGACGTTTATATCCCGGCATATCATCTCTGACAAAGAAGAGTTTTTCCAGGGGGATCAGTACTAGGGCCCACGCATTGATTCGGGTAACTTTCCCTAACATGTTTCGCCAATTGCTCCAAAGATCGAAGAAGTTGTGATGAAGGCGCTCACCAAAGATCCATTACAGCGCTTTGAGAGTGTGCAAACGGTTGCAGATGCGCTGACACGGGCGGCAAAGTAGGTTTGCTTGAAACTCTTCCACGTACTATAATGCGTAAGGTATCAGTTGATATTCTCTCCTCCTCTACTAGATCCGTAAATACGGTCTCGTTGAATAGTGACAAAGCTGTAGCAATGTTCACGTCAAGCGGTATCTGTAGTTCTCGTTTGTACCACGAACGTCAATTGATAGACTATGAAAGGACTCTCACATGGCGACAACTCCGCAGATTACTGCGACGAAACGGCAGTGGCGTGCGCCAGTCGGCACGGTGTATGTGTATGATCCGTCACCGTTGAACTGGTTATTTATTACCTGGAATACCATGGAGGAGCCGATCCGCGTGGATGAGGATGGGCGCGTGGTTCATGCGCTGGCAACCGATGCACGCTGGCTTGATGATCGGACACTCGAAATGAAGGTGCGTACCGGGGTACGTTTCCAGGACGGTCAGCCGTTCACTGCCCACAACATCAAAGAGAATTTTGATGAGATGCAGCGCTGGGTAGCTCCCCATCCACCAGGCACCTGGCTCAATTTCCCCAAGGAGTCGGTCTGTGAGGTGGTGGATGACCAGACGGTGCGTTTCCACTTCCCAGGACCAGACGGCTTAGCTCTTGGCAAGATGCGTGGCTTCCATATTGCTAGCTCAGCTTTCTGGCAGCGACAAGGGTTCGGCTATACCAAGTTGGGCAGCGGCGAAGGACATTGGTGAGTGATCGATGCAGCAGGCCCGTGGGGCACTGGACCATTCACCCTTACCGAGGGATACTCGTCTATCAACACGCGTATCGCTATCATGAAAACCGACCCGTTCACCAGTGCAGGGCTGATTGAGAGTGAAGATCGCTCTGCCCGTCTTGTCCTGGAAGCCAATCAGAGCCACTGGAATCACGAGCGCGGCCCACGTTTGCAACGAGTCGTCTTCCGCAACGATCTCACTCCAGCCCAGGCGTTAGAGCTCTGCATCTCGACGGAAGGTGAAATGGATATCGTCACTGAAGTCTCTCCCGCCGACGCTGCACGCGTCCTCAATTCACAGTATGCAAAGTTGGTAGAATGCGATGCCAACCGGGTGCTTGTGGGGATTCTCAACCGCTCTCAAGCGGATGTCCCGCTCTCCGACAAGCGTGTTCGTCAGGCACTCAATCTCGCCGTTGACTGTCAGAAGGTGATCGAGCAGGGATTGGGAGGGTATGCTAACCCCATCTGTGCGCTCACACCGTCCTGGTGTGGAGGTTTTCCGGCAGATGCCAAGCCATATCCTCATGATCCTGGGCAGGCAAAGCAATTGCTGGATGAGGTTGGCTGGCCCTCTGGACGGAATCTACGCCTCGCCGCACCAGCTCCCTTTGCAGGCATTGCCCAATTGGTGGCCGACGATATCAAAGCAGCACTGGGTATGGACGTCGATATCATGCTTGTTCCCCCGGAGAAGATGCTGGCTGGCGCACGCGCACTGGCAGAGAAGAAGCTCTCGCTTCCTTGGGATCTGCTCATCACTGGCTGGTTTGATCTCAGCTCAGAGGCACCGCCCGCAGCTGTGCATCGCGAGTTCTTCGGCTCTGACGGCGCTTTCCGTGCCGGACCTGAGCTCCCAGTATTCGACAAGCTCTACACAGAGATGGCAACTCAGCTCGACGGGTCGCAGCTCGTTCAGACCGCTGAGCAGATCGATCGCTACGTTTTTGAAGAGGCACTAGCCCTCTTCTTGTGTGCTCCCAAAGCGCTTTATGCCGTCAACAAGCATGTCAGCTTTGGTCCCTATCGCACCACCTTCGAGTTGGCTGAGGCTGAGGTTGACGACGAGCATTGGTCACGCACGAAGAAAGATGGGCAGGCATTGCAGGCCGCACAATCTCCTTCGGCTTCGGGGCCTACAAATTTTGTCAGCGGGTCATCGGGGAATGCGTGTTAGGTAGATATGACGGATGACCAGTTACAAAAGCCGTGCCAGAGGCCTCTGGCACGGCTAGGTGTCTCTTGCACGGTAATGGCTACATGGCACATCTGTACTGTTTTCCGTCATCAAGGCTCTTCCCAACTTTTGCTGATGGCTGTTTGCATTGTTCCGCCTCACAAGGGAGCCCAACTAGAAATGCCGACAGGTGACCGACAAAGGGCTTCCTTTAGGTGGAACTTGCTTTGATAGCAAGCCAGCTTCATCAAAAGCGGTATTGGTGGCGAATTCAAAAAGCGAGCTTGAACTCTGAGGTAGGAAGCTCAGAATCACGCTCAGTTTGACAATTCGCCACCAATGTGTCATGCATCTTCGATACACCACCGCGCATGAAATTCGCTCTCTTGATGCATTTCATGTATATCAAGCGAGTTTCCGGGGAATATGAAAAGCTAGGGAGAGCCACGATGATGGTAAGCCATACAGCAACGGTCGTGCGCCTTCGACCTGGGCATTTTTTCGCAGCCAGGTCGACCTGCAGAACCAGGTGATCTGGTCAGCGGAAGGAACCGACAGCAGCGTATTAAGCGTGTTTGACGGTATTCATCTCTTCAGCGCAGGCTACTGGGGCATCTTGAATGGTGACATGGCAGCAGTAGACCAGGGATTGCGCAGCAAAATCGATGCCTCTAATAGCGCGCACCACGCACAGAAAATCTGGGCAGCTGGAGTGTTGCCAGGCTACGATGATACACGAGTGCCAGGACGTACGGGGGCATAGATTGTGCCGCGCAAGAGTGGAGCTACATACCGTACGAGCTGGATGGTGGCTATTGCAAGTAACCCCGATTGGATCACCATCACGACCTTCAATGAGTGGTTTGAGGGAGCAATGATCGAGCCGAGTAGACACTACGGCAACCTGTATCTCGATCTGACGGCGCGGTATGCAAAACTGTGGCATGGGTAGGCCATCGCTGTATTTCGATCAAGCACGACCACATCAGGACATTCAGCACAGATTCCAGAACCATCTCTCTCGCCTCTGCTTCCGTTGGCATCATTCTTTGTATACATCTCCGCAGCGAGAGGTGCAAGAATTGGAGAGGAATATCAGGATGATGTTGGAGCAAAAAGAGCAGATCGGGCTTCCTGAGCGGTTCGTTGGGGGCCCAGCCGAACAAATGGGAGGTCTTTGCCATTGTTGCTGTCGGCATCTTCATGGCCAAGCTGGATACCTCTAGTGTGAATGTCAACCACCCCGCTATTGCGCGAGCCTTTGGCACCACCTTGAGCGGGCCTTTTGAGTGGGTAGTGATTGCCTACCTGATGGTCGTCGCCAGCCTGCTGCTCACCGTCGGCTGGCTCTCCGATCGTTTTGGGCGCAGGCGCTTCTGGGCCGCTGGTCTCGCCCTCTTCACGCTTGGGTCCATCTTGTGCGGTGCCGCACCTTCCCTCTCCTTCTTGATCGTGGCGCGCAGGCTGCAAGGAGTGGGAGGAGCCTTCCTGCTCGCACTTGGCCCTGCCATTCTGAGCGACGCCTTTCCTCTCCACGAGCGCGGACGAGTCTCAGGGTTGAATGCGGTCACCGTCGCTCTGAGCACCAGCAGCGGCCTGTACTGTCTACTTCTCCCGCCAGCTTTTGCTTCTGCTGTTATCGTCTCAGTAGGCCTGTGAAGCGACTCTATAGGTTTATGATAGATTTTTGCACGCATCCTAGCCCTCCTTCTCTTGCCCCGACGCAAAATTTTCTGGGAAGGTACAATGGAGAGCGTGAACTTCTGATAACATGTGAGTGAAGAGGAGAGCAATTATGAAAGCCATTGTCTACGCTGCCCCACAGCAATTCAGCTATCAAGAGGTGCCAGTACCAGAGATAGCTCCCGATGAAGTGCTTATTCGTATCCACTCCTGCGGGATCTGTGGGACCGATCTACACATCCATGAGGGGGAATTCCTCGCCAGATTCCCGCTTATTCCAGGTCACGAATTTGCTGGAGAGGTTGCCGATGTTGGCTCTGCTGTAGAGAGCGTGAAGGTAGGTGAGCGGGTCGTCTGTGACAATACCGAGCTGTGCGGCCACTGCTTCTACTGTCGGCGCGATGAGCCATTATTTTGTGAGAACTTTCTCTCGCACGGCGTCAATCTCGCTGGCGGACAGGCCGAATATCTTGCGATGAAGGCCGAAAAGGCCTTTCCGTTTCAGAACCTGACCTGGCAGGAGGCCGCTTTAGTTGAGCCGACCGCCTGCGCTATTCACGGTATGGACCTGATTGCTCTCAAGCCGGGGAGCTCTGTCTTGCTCTTTGGAGCCGGACCCACAGGCATCATCTTGGCCCAGTTGCTGAAGTTGAATGGAGCCCTACATCTTACAGTTGCCGCCCCTGCTGGTCCCAAGCTCGACCTCGTCTCCCATCTGGCGGCAGATGAAGTGGTGTCGATTGACCGTCATGATGGGCAGTATCACCGTGATCGCCTCTTGAGAGGGCATCGGCGCGGCTTCGATTATGTGATTGAGGCAACCGGTTCGCCGCAGCTTTGCAATGAGGCTTTACAGTACGTGCGTCCGGGTGGGCATGTTGTGGTCTATGGCGTCTATCCCACGAGCGCTCGCCTGAATTGGAGCCCCTACGAGATCTTCCAGAAGCAACTGACGATCGTTGGATCATTTGCGCAAACGCATTGTTTCGATCGCGCCCTGGCCCATCTGGAGAGTCACAAGGTGAAGGTCGATGAGATGGTCACGCATAAGTTCGCTCTCGAAGAATATAGCCACGCTCTGGAAACGCTGCGTTCGCGTGAGGGCATTAAGCTCATCATACAGCAATCCTGATCGATACCTGGAGCGCTTTACCACCCGTTCCCCCAAAGAAGGAGATGAACAAGATGAAGAAGCAAGCAGCAGTATTGTATGCACTTGCCAGCGGTTAAACGTTATGTCAAGTTTATGGTGTGTTTCGGTATGTCCTCCCCTGTTTTCTTTCCTTCGACGGACAAAGAGAAGACGCCATCCTTTCGCCTGCTTGCCCAGCTCTCTCCCAGCGTCTTCAGAAAGCACAGGGTTGCCCGGTTTCCATTTGTTGGGCAGACGCCTCTCTTTGTCGAGGCCATGGAAGAGGGGAGATCGAGAGGATGGCAAAAGCCTCCGCTTTTCTGAACAGACCTCCGAAGGAGCCAGAACAAGGGCTGTCCCCAGCGAAGCCAGCAGCACCAGGCTGACCAGCCCGACCGCAATCCAGCCGGTGAGCGCCATGTACACTCCTGCGGCAAGCAGCAGCACGCTGATACCGAAGAGGGGACCGGTCAGACCGACCAGGTGGACGAGGGCACGAACCTGCACGACGCGCAGCATGAACCATCCCCCGTACTCGACGGCCACAATCGGAAGCCTCAGGCCCGCTGCGGTCGTTCTGGTATCGGGTGATACCACCAGTGTGGTATGTATTGAGAGAGAAGCTCCGTTCAAGTAGGCACAAAAAGGGTTGCCTCACTCGGCAAGTACGCTCTTCTCGTATACGAACCAGGGCACAAGTACGATACTGAGCCATCGGATCAAGGCACATGAGAGAGAACACAGAACCGTGGAATAGTGGGCAAGGAGCGATGCTGACGCGCTGGCTCGGCCTGGTACGTGAGAGAGAAGGAGAGGAACGGCTCACCGCTCAGTGGAGCACTGCTCCATGTGCAGCCGGGTGACCCCACTTCCTCGATGAAAGGCTTGAGCTCATCGCTGGAAAGGAGCAGAGACACATGGAACAACACAACACCGAACATCCCCGCTTGGAGCTTTCCTCGCAACTGGTCACGATCATGACGACGGAACACTACAACCTGCGCATGGCACTCTCGATGAACACGACCGAAATCAGCGGCCGCTCCAGCCTCTTTGTGGGGGCCGTCTCCAGCGCCTTGATCGCTCTGGCCTTCGTAGGACAGGTCTCCCACCTGGGAACAGCTTTTTTCGTGTTCGGCCTGGTCGTCCTGGCCGCCCTCGTGGTGATGGGGCTGATCACCTTTGAGCGCGTGCTGGAATCGAGCAATACGCAGTTCATGTATGCACGCGGCATCACCCGCATTCGCCACCTCTACCTGGAGTACGCCCCGCAGATGCAGCCCTACTTCATCCTCTCCGCTCATGATGATGTAGAGGGAACCTTGACGGATATGGGCGTGATGCATTCCTCCGGGTGGCAGGGCTTTTTCTCCAGAGAAGCATGGCTCTGGGTTGCACCGAAGAGGCTGTTCAGAGGGGAAACACCTCTCTGTCTACCCAGAAGAGGGCAGACGAAGGAGGTGGAACCACGTATAACGATTGCTGTCCAGAGCCGGTGCATTCAAGCATCCGGGATTGTTCCTTACAGCTCCCCAGCGCTCCAGCACTCTGTTGTGGTCCCCACTGATGAGCGTCATGGTGCGCGGTGAAAGGTGTTCGAATATGGAGATCCGTCTCATCTGTAAAACCATCATTCCCGCGACTCGTTCTTTCTCAAGGAAACAGAAGGAGTGACAGGACAGTCGGACCTCAATCCCGCCCTTAACGCGCATCAGACCCTCGTCGCCTCCAAGCGCGATGGCATCTGACGGCTCGAACTCTTTCAGACGACTCCGGCTCAATTTCACGGCAGACCAGACCTGGTCCAGCACATGACGGAAGAACTCCGGCAGGTGCTCACATAAGTTGCGAAGACGGCATGATTGGGGCTTCTTGCCAAATTGTTCCGTCACCAAGACTGCCCACCGCAATCTACGCATCCCCCGGCGCGAATAGGCGCGATGCGGGTCGGCACCGAAAAGCCAGGCAGCCAGTCGTCGTGATGATCCAGAATCACGCGCCGTGGGCGCAGCAGATCGGCCTGCCGCGCCACGAACTGGGCGAGGGAGCCCTGAATGGGCTCACCATCGATGGTGCCGCGACCGGCCGCCGCCAAGATGGCCACATCGGGACGCAGATTGTGCAGGATGCCGCTCCAATGCCCGCTGGTATCCTGATACAGCAGTGAGCCTTCCGCCGTCTCGAACAGGTACACGAAGCTGCCACCATCGCCGCGTACCCCCTGCGCACTCGCCTGAAAGTGCTCCATAACCTCCGGCTCCAGACTCGCCAGCCCCTGCATCACCTCTTGCAGGCGGGCCATGCGCTCCTGATAGGTCACTCCCAGGTCGCCCAGGCAGACCTCATCGGGCTGGTGCATTCCCCCTTTCGGCGTCCACACACAGGAATGCAGACTCGGATAGACCGCGACGGTGACCTCCGGGGAGAGACGAATGCGCTCCCCACCGCCGACCGGGAGCAGCTGTGAAAGCTTCACCCCTTCCTGTTCCATGATCCGCACCGTCTCGTGCGAGCCGATGATCGTCGCCCCGGTCCGCTTGGCGATGCGCTCGGCTCCCCACAGGTGGTCAAAGTGGGAGTGGCCGACCACGATCCAGTCGGCCCGCTCAATGTCATCCGCTCGCAAGCCGGGGCCGGCAGCCGAAGGGACGCGATCGATATACGCATCCAGGAATATCACCAGCGATCCGACCGTGAGCCGGAAGGTGGCGCAACCGTACCAGTCAAGCCTTGCTGTCATCGTCTGTCGCCTCCTCTTTTAAGGACCGGTGGGGCCGGTCAATTGCTCGGAAAGCTGCCGGAGTTGGCGGCGAGCCCGCCGATCATAGGCCTGGCTCTCGGCTCGCGCCTCGCGCAGGCCATTGAAGTAGCGTCCGCTGATCTGGTCCAACTCAGGCGCCGTGATCAGATGCACGGTGGCCTGCACTCCCTCCTCGATGGTGCTGACGCTGCTCCCCCTGGCGGCCAGCACCATTTTCGTCGGCATATACGTCGCCGGATGCAGGCAATTGGCCGTGACACCGGTCCCCGCGAGTTCCTCGGCCAGATCAAACGTGAACATCACGAGCGCCAGTTTGCTCTGGCAATACGCCTGGACGCCATCGTAGCGACGCTCCAGCATGACGTCTCGAAAGTTGATGGGAGCCTGTCCAGCCGAACTCACGTTGACAATGCGGGCAGGAGCCGACTGGCGCAGCGTGGGCAAGAGCAGCCGTGTCAACAGAAACGGCGCCAGGTAATTGACGGCAAAGCGCAGCTCGTAGCCATCCTCGCTCTCCTGGCGTGCGCCCCCTCCCGGCAGGGTGGTGCCGATGCCGGCATTGTTGACCAGTACGTCGATGCGTTCCTGCTCACGAACCAGCCGTTCGCTCAGCGCTCGCACGTGCGCCAATGCCGCAAAGTCCGCGCGATACCAGGACAGGCGAGTGTTGCCTGTCTGTCCCCGGATCTCCTCCAGAGTGTGCTGCCCCCTGGCCTCATCGCGCCCATGCAGCAAGAGTGTGGCTCCTGCGTACGCAAGCTGGAGGGCAACTGCTTTTCCAAGCCCATCAGTCGCCCCGGTAATCAAGATGACTTGTTCTGTCAGTGGTCTCATCTGGTTCTCTCTGTCTCGGAATCACTTCTCAGGAGGAGGCAAACCGAAAGCAACAGCTCCTTATCGCTTCCCTTGACTGTCGTACAGTTCGATCAGCTCCTGGACCGTGGTGGCATCCTCCGGCTTTTTGTCTCGTTCCCGGAAGGAGACCAGCCGTGGAAAGCGCAGAGCATAACCCGGCTCACCCCCGACTTTCCCCGCCGTGTGCATCGGTGAGCGCGTGATCTCATCGGCCAGCACTTCGAGGACGAGTTGCGGCTCGACCCACACGCTCGGCTCGATCAGCGAGGAGACGCGAGCGGGCCGGTGATCGACTTCCAGCCCTTTGGTGCGCTCTCGGATACTGCGCCATTGTTCGTCGCTGAGCCCGGTGCCGATTTTGGTCACCGTGACGAATACGTCCCGGTCGGGATCATACAACCCCACCAGCAGGGAACCCGCTCCGAGCGCCGCGCGCTTGCCCCGGCCATAGAGATAGCCGAGCAGGACGCAGTCGATGGTATCGTTGAGGGCACCTGCCGAGTGCCGCTTGAGCTTCACCCAGGTGAAATTTCTCGCGCCGGCCTCGTAGCGACTCTCCAGCTTTTTCACCACCAAGCCCTCCAATCCGAGGCTTATGGCCTCGTCAAAGAGGAGCGTGAGCGCATGGGCATCGCTCACCATGTGGCTCGCGGTGAGCATGGGGGTGTCGTCAGCCGGATGCAGGGTTTCTTCGAGCACCTTCAGGCGTTCCGTCAGCGGAGTATCCAGCAGCGAGACTCCGTCTTTATAGAGGATGTCAAAGACGAAGGCCTTCAGCGGAAGTTGCTCGGCCATGGCCTCGATCCCGTGCTTGCGCCTCCGGCGGGTCGTTTCCTGCAAGGGCAGGAATTCCTCGGAGGTGGCGTTGTAGGCCAGGGCCTCGGCTTCCAGGATAGCGCGCTCTGCCCGGACCTGCTTAAGGGTTCCCGCGATGAGTTCGGGGAACATGTGCGAGTGAACTTCCAAGTTGCGTGAGAAGATGGTCACAAGCTTTCCATCCTTGTGGATCTGCGCACGCAAGCCATCGTATTTGTACTGCGCCACCACTGCCCCCATTTTCGCGAGGATGGCCGAGGCTTCGGGGAGCCGCTCAGCGAGTTGCGAGTGGATCGGCTTGCCAACCTGGATATCCAGCGCTGCCACCGCGCGCTGCGCCTCTTCCTCGTCGGGATGCTCGAAGATGGTCCTGCCAATGAGCCCCAGGTCCGAGGTTTTATTGTAGGCTCCCTCGAGCAGCTTGCGCTTCTTCACATCGTTCCATCTGGCCTTCGCCAACGCATCGAGCACCGTTGCATCGCCGATGCCCAGCCGCAGGTTGCCCAGCAGATTACGCACCACATATTTGGCAGACACGCCGTCTACCTGTGTGAGCAAGTCGGTGAGCCTCGCACTCTTTTGTTCGATCGCTCCCTTGCCCGCCGTCTGCGCGATGGCTTTCAAGCCAAGAAACACGTCGTCGACACTGAGGACAGAGGGGATACTCCCTTCCTCGCTCTTCACCTGCCCGGCGACTAGTCCCAAATCACCCAGTCTCGTGTACAGCGCTGCAATGTGCTCTGGTGTGCTGTGAGAAGCCATGGCGATGGACCTCGTGACGCTTTTCTCCGCCATCCCCATCTCCAGCGCCTCAAAGAAGGGCGCGACCCTGCCCTGCACCAGGTAGCAGACCTGTTCGATCTCCTCTGGCTGTTCAATCGAGCGAAACAGCTCTGTGAGCAGCTCGATCAACGTCAAGCGGGAGCTGGTCTGCTCCAGTTCCTCAAGGGTGTGCGCAAGGCGAGCAAATTCCACGGGTGTCCTCCTTCTTCCTGATCGAGTTGAGCAAGAACTTCGTTCGCTCGGCCAATGTGCCTCTGCTTTCCTTCAGGAAGCCTCAGATTGGCTTCGGCGGTTCCCATCGGCACCTGATGCCATCAGACCTGTCGTAATATTATAGCGTGCGAAAGGCTGTGAGAGCATCATCACGGAGAGAGCCGGCGCGACCTTTTGCAGCGAACGCATAAACGTTCTTCACGAAAGAAAAGGGGGACACATGCCAGATACTCCGGGAAACCGACTACACGAGAGCGCATCCTGCGCGTTCTGTCGCATCATTCGTGGAGAGGAAGAGACCTCTCTGGTCTTTGAGGACAGCCTCTCCCTGGCCTTTTTGGATCGCAGACCGCTTTTCCCTGGCCACTGCCTGCTCGTGCCAAAGGAGCATTTCGAGACGCTGGCCGACCTTCCCGCTCCCCTGGTCGGACCCTTGTTCCAGAACGCCCAACTGCTGGAACGGGCCATTGAAAAAGGGTTAGAGGCCGATGGAACATTCGTCGCCATCAACAATCACATCAGTCAAAGTGTCCCCCACGTCCATATCCACCTCGTGCCTCGCCATCGCAAGGATGGCCTCAAGGGCTTCTTCTGGCCCAGCAACGCTACTCTGATGACATTGCCCACAGGCCGGGTACAGGAAACCCTTCGCGAGGTCCTCACCAGGCTTCAGGCTCGCCCCTAGCTCAACTAGGCCACGGGCGATTCGGCAGCCAAAGAGGATGGCTCGGGTTTTCCATTTCTCATGGTGCCACAGCAGCAAGGGTCGACAGCGTCAATGGTACAATAGGATGGGCGGAATGTGCAAGCCTGTGAGCGAGCGCTTTGACCTCCCAAGGAAGAACAGTCAAGTCCTTCCTAGCACGAACAACAGGGAGAAGGATGCCCGAATGAACGCCTCATCGGAAACGTGGCAACTCGGAAACCAGAGCGTCCAGGTCACGCACCTGGAGAAGGTCTACTGGCCGCAGGTAGGGTTCACCAAGGGAGACGTGCTCCACTTCTACCGGCAGATCGCGCCGGTCGCGCTTCCCTATCTCAAAGATCGTCCAGTGACGCTGCGCGTGTACCCACAAGGAGTCGAGGGAGCCTCCTACTACCTGCGCGACTGCCCTGAAGAAGCACCCGATTGGCTCCGCCGCGTCGACTACCAGCCCAAAACAGTCAGCCACGCGGTTCCCTTGCCACTGATCGACACGGTGGGCGGCCTGCTGTGGCTCGCCAACCAGGGGGCCATCGAATTTCACCTGTGGGGGTCTCATCTGCCGGATCTCACCCAGCCCGACTTGGCCATCTTTGACCTGGATCCCGGCGAAACAGCGTCTTTTGATGCCGTGCGAGAGGCAGGGCTACGGCTCCACGACGCGCTCGCACAGGCAGGCATGAGGGGGTATCCCAAGACCAGCGGGGGAGGCGGTCTGCACATCTTTGTGCCGCTCGCGTCCGGCCACACCTTCGAGCACGTCCGCGGCTGGGTCAAAGCCATCGGGCAGCAGCTCGCGTTGAATTACCCTGACCTCATCGCCCTTGCCCGTGGTGCGACACACCAGGGAGGCCGCGTGACGGTGGATTACGCGCAGAACAGCCTCGGAAGGAACACGGCGGCACCCTATACACTGCGCGCTCACCTGGCTCACCCGACGGTCTCCACACCACTCACCTGGGAGGAACTGGATGCTGGCACGATTCACCCGGCTGACCTCTCGCCGCAAGCGGTGCTTGAGCGGGTCGAGCGACTGGGCGATCTGTTCACCCCGGTCCTGCAGGGGGAGCAGCAGATTGCCTAACTGTTCAGCTAGCTACAGGGCTGGAAGCGTGCATCTGATGAACCCGATCGTCTTTCAAAAGATGCGGCAGGTTTGAGATATGCAAGAAGCCGAAAGGAGATGAAGCAATGGAAAACGCGCTTGTCTTCGTCGTGCAGAAGCACCAGGCTTCCCGCCTGCATTACGATTTCCGGCTGGAACTTGATGGTGTCTTGAAGAGTTGGGCAGTGCCTAAGGGCCCGTCGCTGAACCCGCGAGAGAAACGGCTGGCGCTGATGGTGGAAGATCATCCCTTGGAGTATGGCACCTTCGAGGGGGTGATCGCAGAGGGCTCCTATGGTGCAGGGGAAGTCATTGTCTGGGACCGGGGAAGCTACCAGCCTCTTGCGGGGGAAACCAAAGACGCCATGCAGGAGCAGGTCCGAGAGCAGCTGAACCGGGGAGAGCTGCGTTTTCTGCTCTTCGGTGAAAAATTGCGCGGAGAGTTTGCGCTGATCCGACAGCCCCGTCTGGGGAAAAACGCCTGGTTGCTGATCAAGAAGGGGGATCGCTACGCCTCCACCGCGGATGTCACCCGAGAAGACAAATCCCTCCTCTCTGGAAAACGCCTCGGCGAAACGAGCTAGTGGTCAGTCCATTTTGATATTGACAGGAGTGAGATGATGATGAAAAAGCAGGTGAACCATCATGAAGCATCCCATTCCAATCACCCTGACCGAAAGCGAGCGAGCCTCGCTCCAGACGTTCATTCATGCGGGCAAAGCCAATGCCCGCACCTTTACGCGCGCCCGGGTCTTGCTCAAAGCCGCCGAAGGCTGGAGCGACCAGCAGATTTGCGACGCCTTCGACATCAGCCGCAACACCTCCATCCGTGTGCGAGAGATGTACCTGGAAGGAGGGCTGGAGGCCGTGCTCCACGACAAGCGACACCAGCGCCTCAGCCTCGCCTTGACGGGTGGACAGGCAGCCCATCTCATCGCCATTGCGTGCAGTCCCGTTCCAACTGGCCACGACCATTGGACCGTTCGCTTGTTGGCTGGAAAAGCGGTCGAACTGGGCAACGCCCTCGTCGATCTCGCCAGAAACCATCCGCCAGTTGCTCAAAAAAACGAACTCAAGCCTTGGCAACACGAGCAGTGGTGCATCCCAGCCGTAGGAGCGGAGTTCGTCGCGGCCATGGAGGATGTGCTGGACCGAGACGTCGAGGAGGACGACCCTCGCTACCCCAAAGTCTGCTTTGACGAAAAGCTGGTGGCCCTGAGGCGGACGTGCGGCCCCCAGAGCCGATGGAACCAGGGCAGGCAGAGCACGTCGATGACGAGTATGAGCGGCTGGGCACGGCCAACCTGTTTTTCTTCGTCGACCCCGCCAGGGGCTGGCGCCATGTCGAGATGACGGAGCATCGCAGCAAGATCGACTACGCCCACTGCATCCGCTGGCTGGTTGACCAGGTCTATCCGCAGGCGGAATATGTTCGTATCGTGCAGGATAACCTCAATACCCATACGGCCGCGGCTCTCTATGAAGCCTTTGAGCCAGCCGAGGCCCGCCGCATCTTGCAGCGCGTGGAGTTCCATTACACCCCTAAACATGGCAGTTGGTTGAATATGGCCGAGATCGAGATCAGTCTTTTTGCCCGTGGCTGTTTGTCGCGTCGGGTGGAAAGCTTGCAGGACTTGCGCCAGCGCATTGCCACCCTGGAAGCCGAACGCAATGCTCAGCACTGTAGCATCTCGTGGCGCTTTCCCTCCAATGATGCGCGTTCCAAGCTCCATGATCTCTATCCTGCCGTCAATAACAAT
>MNIY01000066.1 GCA_001919995.1 Ktedonobacter sp. 13_1_20CM_4_53_11 | reverse complement strand
AAGACCAGTATCCATGGTAACAGGTTGAAGAGTAGATTCAAGAAGAAGTTGTTGTCGCCAGCGGACTTCGCCTGGTAGCTAACATGATGCTGATTCAGCAATGGTATGAGTGTTGGATCGCCATTGGGCAGTTGCGTAAAATGAAAATGCTTCGATGGCAAACCGTTATTGCTGCCTGGTACCGTTATAGGATTCTTAAAGGAACCAGTGGCATCTTGCGCCTGGAAGACAACACTCTGTACATTATCTAGTTTGACCTGCTGGTAGAACGTGCTGTATGGGACATCCAGCACATCCTGCGGGCCACTATTCGAACTCTGGGTGAAGTATTGGAAAAGGCCCCAACCTAACAGAACGACAACAACGATGAGCAACGAGCGCATGATCAGCGATCTCGTGATATTTTTATTGGGACCGCCGTTGCCGTTGCCATTATTGCTATTGTTTGGGCGTGGTGAGCCATTTGGCCCCTGCTCATTAGGGTTTCTTTGGAACATATATGTAGCCTGAGCATCCATAGATCCAGACCTGCTTTCTTCAACTGACACGGTTTCTACATGGGATGCCAGTTGTAGAAGTAACCTTGTCTGTCAAAATGACTTTATATTTTACCATCATACAATTTGTACGTCTATTACGTCTACCTCTGGCCTTTTTTTACTGACCGCCCGCGGCGTCGAGAGAAAAAAAGGAAGAGGGTTATTACTTATTATACGTACGAAGTACGTTTCAGTTTACGGAAAGTTGCTAAAATTAGCAGTCATTCGTTAAGATTGCTACTCGATTCACTCACATCTCGAAACGCTGCTATATTACATGACGTTGGGAGTGAGGGAATAGTATACGCTGTCGCTTTGTATCCCTATCTATCTTAGGAGTGATTTCGCGTAGTATAATCAATCTGGACAGAGAGATAGAGACAGATTAAACCTATATGCGTGAATAAAATACGTCATAAAAGGTTCGACAGAGGTGAATCATGGAACACCGCTACGCGTTGATAGTTGGTATAGACAATTACAATGATACGGCCCATTTTATTCCTTTGCCATTTGCCCAGGCGGACGCCCGCGCACTCTATGAATTGCTGGTTGATCCCGAACGAGGGGGATGGAATCCGGAGGACGTGATCTTTCTCTCGGGTGATGTTGCGACACGCGATGAGATTGAAAGCCAGCTGCGCGAGCTCTGCCTGGTTCGCGCACGGCCCGGTGACCTGGTACTATTTTATTTTGCCGGCAATGCTTTCCTGGATCCGGCAACACGGGACGGCTATTTAGCACTGAGGACTACCCGGATTGACCGGCCGGTTACGGGCCTGCACGTTCCTACATTTGTCGATCACTACCTCTATGATTCGAAGGCTAACAATATTCTGACGATCCTGGATATTGCGCACGCGGGACCAAACTGGCGACAACAGAAAAATCAAGATGACATAGGATTGCTTTTTGGGCAGTCCCTGCTCGATCTGCCGCGAACGCATGGACGGGTCATCATTACTTCGCGGCGCACAGGCGAAGTCTCACAGGAAGAGATGGCGCGCGGACATGGCGTCTTCATGGCCCACCTGCTCGATGCCCTGGAAGGCGAGGCAGCCAATCCACGCACAGGGCGCATTACGCTCGGCACCCTGTATGACTACCTCGACGAAAAAATGGATTGGGATACAATTCAGTATCCAGGAAAATACGGTTTTGAGCGCGGTTCCATGGTTTTGATCGAATGGGCGGAATGGAAAACGGCGTCTGCTCCACTGCCGGTGGGAAAAGGCCAACGCGTGATCGGGGTTGAAGTAACGCCGCTACATATCCTGGTGGGACACCAGGGACACGTTGATGACGTGGTCTTTTCGCCAGATGGTACGAACATCGCCTCGTGCGGTGAAGATATGACGGTGCGCATATGGTCTACCGATTCCGGAGCATTGCTGGCCACGCTCTATGGACACGAAGGCGCGGTGATGGGCGTGGATATATCTCCCGATGGGAACTACATAGCTTCCTGTTCCGAAGACAAGACGGTACGCATATGGGATATCAGGACGCAACAGGCCACGAGAATACTCGAAGGGCACAGCAGCGCGGTCTGGACGGTAGCTTATTCTCTCGATAACCGTATGCTGGCCTCCTGCTCCAACGACGAGACGGTGCGCATATGGAATCCTTCGACAGGGGAGACGCTGCTGGCGCTGCAGGGTCATCACAACGTAGTTGTGGGCGTCGATTTTTCCTATGATAGTCACCTGCTGGCCTCGTGCTCATTCGATAAAAGCATCTGTTTGTGGGATGTGAGGGATGGGATCCTGCAACGCAAATTGCGCTACAGCGATATCGTCTACGGGGTCGCGTGGTCGCCCGACGGGACACTGCTGGCCTCCTGTTCAGCCGATGGCACAATTTGTCTCTGGGACACAAGCAATGGGCAGATTGTGCATACGTTGACGGGACATGATGGCGCGGTGTGGACGGTTGATTTCTCCGCTGACGGACGGCTGCTGGTATCGGGGTCAGAGGATGGTTCGCTGCGCCTGTGGGATGTCCACCAGGGGCGTGAGCTGCAGACCATTAATCATCGCATAGAGGTCTATGGCGTGGTATTTGGCGCAAATGGGCTGCTCGCCAACAGTGCGGAAGACGGCGCGGTGCGTGTCTGGCGCACGGAGGTGGTGGAGGGGTAATTCTGACTGTTGGAGAAAGAAATAAGCTAATGACTGTTTTGCTTGCTTCTCCAACGCTGGAACAGGTTCGGCAAAGGGCCCGACTTGATAAAGTTCGTCCTTGAATTACAGTGTTTGCACGAAGCCAATGATGATCGCCTCTACTTCATTCAGGCGATCCTGGAAAAAATGGTCGGCTCCCGGTACGGCTACCATGCTTTTGGGCGCGGGCACCTGTTCAAACCATTTCGCAGTCAATTCATAGGGGGCAATTTCATCTTCGGTACCGTGAATAATGAGTTTGGGTTTTTGGCAGCCTTGAAGTGTCTCCCCTTCAAACATGCGAGCGGGTACGCTAAGGCCGATAATCGCTTGAACGCGGTCATCAACACAGGCGACACGCAGTCCGACATAGGCACCAAATGAGAAACCTGCCAGTATAACCGGTAAACCTGCATAGCGGCGGCTCAAGAACTCCAGCGCATAGCGTACATCGTCCATCTCACCGCGCCCCTCGTCGTATGTTCCCGTGCTATGACCTACGCCGCGAAAGTTGAAACGGAGCGTGGGGATATGTAGCGCCTGCAATGTTTGCGCTGCCTTGAAGACCACCTTGTTATGCATAGTGCCGCCACCCAGCGGGTGTGGATGGCAGACAAGCCCGGTAAATTTGGGAGTTTCTCCCTGCTCTTCGGGTTTTAGTATCCCCTCCAGGTAACCCTGTGGAGTTGGTATGTTGATGTGAAGTATCTGGCCTATGGTGTACTTGTCCTCTCTTCCCTGAAAATGAAAGGTTAGATGTGTGAGTTTGGCGACCGCCAGAGTCGCCACTATATATGTGACGTTAGTATATCATGAATCTTGCCATGAAGGTGTAAGGGTTGTGGCCATCTCTGCACTCTCGGGTAAAATGGCACTGCTTTCAGCCGATTAACCCTTGACAAGGGGCTACCTGTTCGATGATAATCGAAGAGATATTTTTCCCCTATCATTTTCCACGACGGGTCAAGTGGAAGGATCTACTTTTCTATGGAAACCTATGGACGACACGAATATCCTGGACGCCTCTTCATTGTGGAAGGGGTGGATGGTTCAGGAAAAAGTACGCAAATTGCCTTACTGCGCCAGTGGCTTATCAGCGAAGGGTACACTGTCTTTTTTAGCGAATGGAATTCATCTCCCCTGGTCAAAAAGACGACGAGCCGTGGCAAGAAAAAGCAGTTGCTCACGCCGACAACGTTTAGCTTGATCCATGCCACGGATTTTGCTGACCGTACAGAGCACGATATCATCCCTCCACTCAAGGCAGGAGCCATTGTGCTGGCGGATCGCTACATCTATACAGCTTTTGCTCGCGATGTCGCCCGCAATGTTGATCGCCAGTGGGTACGAGAGCTCTATCAATTCGCGGTGAAACCGACGATGGCCTTCTATTACAGAGTGCCGTTGGAGGTGTCGCTGAGCCGTATTCTCACCGGGCGATCTGAACTGAAATATTACGAGGCTGGAATGGACCTGGGCCTCAGCAACGATCCGGCCGAGAGCTTCAAGCTTTTTCAGCAGCGTATCGTGAACGAGTACGAAGCAATGGTGGATGAGTTTGACCTGACGGTCATGGACGCTACGCTGCCCATACCAGAACAGCAGCGCAGGATGCGCAAGCTCATACGGCCTTACCTGCAAAGCGTACGCCGCATACGCACGTCCGCACAGGATTCAGCCTGGGCTGGCCTGGCAAGAGAGATGCGTCCGTCACACGCTGACCTGCAAGGGAGGCATAGGGGATGAGCGGCGTCATTGGGATGTATCATAAAGGATGTTCAAAGTATCGAACACGAGTGGGGAAAAGAGGCGACTTATGACCAGGCTGGAATTTTATGGTATTGACGCTATCCACCTGAAAGAACGTGATGAAATATTGCCTGGTCGCTTGATCGTTATCGAAGGCACAGATGGCGTTGGCCGTTCCACGCAGTTGCACCTTTTGCGGCCCTGGTTGGAGAGCAGCGGCTATGCCGTGGTCGACACCGAGATGACGCGCTCGGAGTTGATAGGCGCGGGCCTTAAGCAAGCCAAAGAGGGACATACGCTTGGCCCCATAACCCTTAACCTGTTTTACGCTACCGACTTTGTCGATCGCTTCGAGAGCCTGATCCTGCCTGCACTACGCGCGGGCTTTATCGTGCTCACCGATCGATATATTTATTCTCTTATGGCTCGCGCCATCGTACGCGGCGCTGATCCCCTCTGGATTCGCTCGATCTATGGGCTGGCGTTGATACCCGACGCCATTTTTTACCTGCGCATTAGCGTGGATGACCTCATACCGCGCGTACTGCAGCGAGGAGGCTTCGACCACTGGGAATCGGGTATGGACATGAAGATGGGGGGCGATCTCTTTGACAGCTTTGTCAATTACCAGACGCGGCTGCTTGAGCAGTTTGATGCTATGGCCGGGGAATACGGTTTTGAGGTGATTGACGCGGTCCAACCCGTTGAGCGAATCGTGGAACAACTCAAAGAACGCATGTTTCCGCTGCTGCCGCAGGGTTAATTATTTAAAGTGTGGGTAAGCAGTTCAAGGGTCCATGGCGCTGCCACGGACCCTTGAACTGCTTACCCACACTTTAATTGTCACTTAAACACCTCCTTGATTCGTGTCAAAAGGAAATATACGCGATGTTTTAAAAAGCAATGTATGATTGCAATGTATGATTAAAGAAAGGAAAATGATATGAACTCTCAAGCACCAATTCCTGTAGCACAACCTGCGATCGTTTCATATGCCCAAAATTCCAAGTTTGACCCAACCCGTCCATTCTGGACATGCATCTGTACGGCTTGCGGACATACGACTTTCTACCTTAGAGAGCCAGAAAAGCCACCGACAAAGAGGATGTCCCAACCATTAAGCAACGAGCCGTAGATAGAAGGGAACTTTATGGAGACACGCCTACTCGCTTATGAGCACGCGGTAACAGTTAGCGAGATTGCAGCATGGGCAAATAACCTCATTGGCAAAGAAGTACCTGGTGACCCTGGGTTCACCGTTGTACGAGTGATACAGTTTCAGACGATCAGCAATCAGGGCAATCAGGGCGGTCAAGGCGGCTATGATGCCATGATCCTGGTAGAAGTCACAGAAAAACATTCCGACACGCAGGTAGCCCTGAAGGAAGCTGATATTGAAGTGATTGAAGAGCTTACCTCATCGATTGATGAAACGACTCAAAATTAGTGCATTGCTCACTCAGAGGAGCTCAAGGAATATCATCAGGTGATCTGGCCTTGTCGATTTGCTCTTGCGTGATGATGGCTCCTCTGAGGTTGGCCTGTCTGAGGAAGGCGCCGGTGAGATCTGCGCCGGTCAGGTTCGCTTCGCTCAGGTCTGCTTCAATCAAGACGGTATCAATGAGGACTGCATTGCTCAGGTCTGTATTGCTGAGATTGGCCAGAGTCAGGTCAGCGGCGCTGAGATCGGCCCCACTTAAGTTGGCTTCCCTCAGGTTTGCCTTGCTCAAATCGGCTCCCACGAGGCTGGACCAGCTAAGGTCAGCTTTTATCAGTGTAGCTCCGCTCAACCTGGCGCCGCTCAGGTTGACTCTACTCAAATTGGCTCCGCTCAGATCCACAGCACCGAGATCGGTTTCGTTCAAGTCCGGCACTTCAGTTGGATTTTCCTGCCTCCATGCGTTCCAGGCTTTCACTCCTTGCCGCAGTAGATCTATATATTGCTGGTTTGCCATAGCTATTTCCTCCTGTATATCTTTTTACGCCATTTAATCCATTATAAAAAACGAAAGATGATTGTTCAAACTGAGCAATAGCCTGGATTCTCATGGTTGACCGGCACTATCCACATAGCGTATAGTGTGCATGAGCATAGCGACCCGTAGATAACCCGTTTCATCTCTGTCATATGAATCTTCGATGAACAAGGGGATGTTTTCCGGCATAACTCCCCATATCTAAGTATTCGTGTTCTGATAACCTGATCTGCACGAAACAGCTTAATCCAAAGGGAGCCTGTTTCATTTTAATTATGGAAAACGATGAAGAAGCCAGAGGGGAACCAGAATCAGGAGAGCACAGCGAGCAAACGCGCCGCTCTGACCCTGAATACGTTCGGAACCAGGCCTATTACCAGGCGCTCCAAGACCATTACCAAGCTGTGAGGGATCACCACCACCAGCTGATGGATCATCATCAGCTCTTGCTGGAGCATCATTATCTGGTGCAGGCCCTGTATAAAGATGTGCTAAAATCCCATCGAGGAAGGTCAGAGCAAGAACAAGCCTGGCAAAGCTATCAAAGAGCGTTAAAGGAACATCACGAAATGGTCGAGGATCACCAACGGATGCTCGAGGTACACCGGCAGATGATTGCGGGTCGTCCTCATAGGCTAGAGCCATTCTAATCACTTACTTCTCTGCCTTTGTAGATTGCTAACCCATGTTCTATTCTAGCGCCTGCGCTTCTTCTACAACATAGCCTGCTTCGCGCAGGCGCTGGAGCAGTTGCTCGCACTGGGCCCGGTCCCGCGTTTCAAGGGTGAGCGTTTCTTCACGCTGCATAATGGGCAGTCGGCTGGAGATACGCTGGTGGCGTACGTCGATGACGTTGATACGCATATCCGAGATGATTTCCAGCAAACGCATCAATTCTCCTGGACGATCCGTCAGGAGCGTATGTATGACGAAGTAGCGCCCGGCGGCTGCGAGGCCGTGCTCGATAAAGCGGCTCACGAGATTAATATCGATGTTGCCACCCGTCAATGGCACGAGCACTTTTTTGCCTTTTAGCTTGATTATTCCGCTTAACAGTGCAGCGACACCGGCGGCGCCCGCTCCCTCGACGAGCATCTTGTTGCGTTCCATGAGCAGCAGCACAGCGCTAATAATGTCTTCGTCCTTGACAACAACGACTTCATCAACTAAACGCTGAATAATAGAGAACGTCAGCGTTCCCGGTTGCTTCACTGCGATACCATCGGCGATGGTGGTAATTGCGGGCAGCGCGCGCAGCTCACCGACATCGAGGGATCGGCGACAGCTAGCGGCTCCCGCAGCCTGCACGCCGATGATAGTGATATCGGGACGCAGGGCGCGCGCGGCAATAGCAATACCGGCGATAAGCCCCCCACCACCGACAGGAACGACGATGGCATCCGCGTCGGGCAAGTCGCTCAACATTTCCAGGCCAAGTGTCCCCTGCCCGGCGACAACATCTGGATCATCAAAGGCGTGAATAAAAGTGGCTCCAGTCTCCAATTGTAAATCGAGACAGTGTTGATAGGCGTCATCGTAGGTAAAGCCGTGGAGCACCACATTGGCACCATATCCCTGCGTGGCTGTGACTTTGGCGAGCGGCGCAGTTTCTGGCATGACGATTGTGCAGGGGATATTGTAGTTGGCGGCGGCAATGGCAACGCCCTGTGCGTGGTTGCCCGCCGAGGCGGCGATCACTCCACGGCTATACTCCTGTTCAGGCAGGCGTGAGAGTTTATAGCTTGCGCCGCGTACCTTAAATGAGCCTGAGCGCTGCATATGCTCGGCCTTCAAGTAGATATGGGCGCCCGTGAGATCCTGCAAGGTGCGCGATGGCTCCAGGGGAGTGTGATGGAGGCGCGGTTTGAGCAGCTTATGAGCCTTCCAGATGTCCGCTATGGTAACAGCTTGATGGGCATCGGAGGTTTCTGTAAGTGTTTCGTTTTCGATTATACGCATGACGTGGTACGGTTCCTTTCGATCCCTCAATGGAACAGTCCACGGTCATTGTGGTTGCTTTTCGTTATGGGAAGATTATAACGTATGTGGCAAGTGGGTTCAAACATTGAAATACTTGACAGGGGCTTAAGAAATATATTATAGTCACGCTATAACATATTGCTATTTGATATAGCCGTAACTCTTCTGAAGGAGAGTTTTCAGTGAAAATTGAACAGGATATCCCTCTCGTTTTAGCGCTGGATGATGTCTCTGCCACACTGGAGGAGGTGGGGGGAAAAGGTGCTTCGCTGGCGCGCATGGCAGCGGCTGGCTTGCCTGTACCTCCTGGTTTTCACATCACTACGGCAGCCTATCGCCGCTTTGTGACGGAGAATGGGCTGCAAGAGCAGATTCTGGCGGCTGTCTCCGGTATCTCCGCTGTCACCGTCGATCGTCCTGCTGCGCTCGAAGAGGCATCAAGGCAGATAGGAAGGCTTTTCGAGAATGGTGTGATGCCGGATGCTATTGCCGGGGCCATTCGCCAGGCGTATGCTGAACTCGGCGGGGGTGAGCTGCCTGTCGCGGTGCGTTCCTCTGCCACCGCTGAAGACCTGCCTGAGATGTCGTTTGCCGGTCAGCAGGAGACGTACCTCAACATGCGCGGCGAAGCGATGGTGCTGGAGGCGGTCAAACGCTGCTGGGCTTCGCTCTGGACAGCGCGCGCGATTGACTACCGCGCGCGCCATAGCATCGCGCCACAGGATGTGAGCCTGGCAGTGGTTGTACAGCAACTGGTGACCGCCGAGGCGGCAGGCATCCTTTTCACTGCAAATCCACTGACAGGGGCACGCGACCAGGTAATGATCAACGCTGCCTGGGGGCTGGGTGAGGCGATTGTCGGAGGGCAGGTTACACCCGATACGATCATAGTTGATAAGGCGAGCGGGACAATTATTGAACAGAACATCAGTGAGAAGGACGTGATGACCGCAATAACCGGGCGTACCGGCGAAGGCACGCACGAGGAACCGGTGACAGCAGATCAGCGCACCCGGGCGGTGCTTAGCCCAGCTCAAGCCGCTGAACTTGCCCGTATCGGTGTGCAGATCGAGGATCTCTATGGCCAACCAATGGATATCGAGTGGGCTCTACATGATGGCCGCATCTCTATAGTGCAGGCTCGCCCGATCACCGCCTTGCCAGAACCGGCAGCCGCGCCTCAGGTGACAGTAGCGAGCGGATTTATCCGCTCGTCAGAGTGGAAACTTCCCAATCCCAAAGGGCACTACATGCGTGGAAGCGTGCTGGAACTGCTGCCTGATCCGCTTTCGCCGCTGTTCGCCACGCTCGGACTCCCTGCATTTTCCGGGGCCTTCGTGGCGTTCGCAAGGAGCATGGGGATGGCAGACATGTTTGCTGGTGAGATACTGACCACCATCAACGGGTATGGCTACTATGACCTCACCTTCACGCCCGCACAGACGGCGAAGATGGCGCTCGTCATGCCTCGCCTCCTCGCCGCCTTCCCACGCCTGGTTCGCACCTCGAGTTCACGCTGGCAGGCGTCCCGTTCAAGGTATGCAGCGGTTGTCAATTACTGGCAACTAAGGGACCTGGCGACCACGTCAGCCGCAGGCTTGCTGGGTGGAGTACGCGCTATCACTGAAGAAGCGGCTCAGTACTATCTCTCGGTACAGAGTGGCATCCTGCCGGCGGCGTATGCGAGCGAGTCGCTCTTTACCCTGGTGTACAACAAACTGCTCAAGGGCCGCAATGCTCCCTCTGCTCTGACGTTCGTACTGGGCTTTGACAGCGCACCGATTCAGGCTGAGAAATCGCTGTATGACCTGGCTCAATGGGTACGCGGACAACCGAAACTGGCTGCTGCACTGGCGAACATGTCGAGCGCCGAGTTTGCCGCGGCATACCGGGCAGAACAGATAGCGGGTGTAGACGAAGAGAGGTGGTCGGGGTTCCGACAACGTTTTGCGGCTCATATGGCAAGATTCGGAGATGCGATCTACGATCTCGACTTCGCCAAAGCAGTGCCCGCCGAAGACCCGGCGTCATTGCTGGAAACCCTCAAATTCTTTCTTAGAGGCGAGGCACCCGATCCCTATGTGCGCCAGGAAGCAGCGGCGGCCGCACGAGAGCAAGCAGTACAGACGATGCTCAGGCGACTGCACGGGCTGCGCCTGTCACTGTTCCGGCGGCTGGTGGGATGGGCTCAGCGCTTCGCCCCCCTGCGCGAGGACGCGCTGGCGGCTGCGGGCCTGGGCTGGCCGGTACTGCGCCGCATGCTGCGCGAGATCGGGCGGCGCCTGACCGAGGCGAGCGCGATCAACACGCCAGACGACGTGTTCTGGTTGACGCTGGACGATTTGCAGGAGGCCGCAACAGCACTGGACGCGGGTCAAGCACAGGCGGACTATCGCACGGCCATCGCCGAGCGGCGTGCGACCTGGGAGAGCGAACGTGCTCTCACACCGCCAGTGGCCCTGCCGCTCAAAGGTGGAGCTCGCTTTTTGGGGATTGACTTCAGCAGTATGATGCCAGCTCGCACTGACCAGCCCACGGGTGATGTGCTAAAAGGGATCGCGGCCAGCCCCGGGCGTGTTACTGGCCCGGCACGGGTCATGCACGGCCCTGAAGAGTTCGATCAGATGCGACAGGGTGATATCCTGGTGGCAAGGATTACGACGCCCGCCTGGACGCCACTCTTTGCCCTTGCCGCGGGAGTTGTTACCGATGTGGGCGGTCCACTCAGCCACAGTTCCATTGTAGCCCGCGAGTATCATATTCCGGCTGTACTGGGGACTGGCGTGGCAACCGGGCGCCTGAGCAGTGGACAGCGTGTCACAGTCGATGGGGATGCCGGGACAGTTAAGGTATCCAGTTAAGTAGAAGGATGTTTTGTAATGCAGGTTGTCTTTTTAGGAGGTGCTAGCGGCGTTGGTGCAAGTTGCCTTGCCATTGAACTTGCCGGCCAGTGGTTTGTCGTCGACGCGGGTGTGCGCGTCGATAAGAAAGCAGACCCGCTGCCCGATCTTGCCTTGCTTGAGGGAAAAGATGTTCGCGCCATTTTTGTGACGCACGCGCACGCTGACCATATCGGGGCCCTGCCGCTCGTTCACCAGGCGTTTCCTACGGCTCCCATTTATGCTTCGCGCGCAACCGGGCTATTGATGGAAGTCATGCTGAGCGATGCCCTCAAGATCATGAATAAGCGAGCGATGGAGGAGATGGAACTGCCGCTCTACCCTGAAGGGCTGGTCGCAGGCATGCTGAACCACGTGCGCCCCCTCACAATTGGAGAGGGCCTGACCTTCCCGGAACTGCCGGGAGTGACGGTACAGGCCAGCCGGGCGGGACATATCGCCGGGGCAGTGAGCCTGGGCTTTTCGGCATCTGATGGATCGCTTGTCGTCTCGGGCGATATCAGTATTACGCCACAGCGCACGGTACAGGGCGCTCTTGCGCCTCCCATTACCAGGCCAGATCTGCTCATCCTGGAAAGCACCTACGGCACGCGGCTGCACCCGAACCGCCAGGCGGAAGAGTTGCGCCTGGCACAGGCCGTCGCGGAGGGGATCGACCGTGGTGGGCATACACTGATTCCCTGCTTCGCGCTCGGTAGAGGACAGGAACTACTGCTGCTATTGCAGGCCGCCCAGGATAAGGGGCAAATTCCTGAATTTCCCATCTATGTCGACGGCCTTGTGCGGCGAGTCTGCTCGACGTACCTGCTGCTGCCCGAAGCACTTTCTCCCACCTTGCAACGGCAGATCCGCAAGGGCTACACGCCCTTCACTGGCCGGACCGTAACCTTTGTGCGCGATGAACGCGAGCGCGAGCGGATCCTAGCTGGTCCGCCGGCGTGTATCATCAGCAGCAGTGGCATGCTTACCGGCGGACCAAGCGCGTGGTACGCGACTCGCCTCGCTCCTCAAGAGGATGCCTCGATCCTGATTACCGGTTACCAGGATGAAGAGTCACCGGGGCGACGGCTGCTGGACCTGGCGGAACAGAAAAAGAACACGCTGGATATCGGGGGACAGACGGTGCAGGTGCTCTGCCATGTTGCCAAGTATAATTTGAGCGCGCACGCCGATGGCGGCGAGCTGGCAGCTTACGCCACCGCGCTGCAGCCAAAGCGTGTGGCCCTGGTGCACGGCGACGAAGAGGCGCGCGCTGCGCTACGTACACGCCTGGAGGGAATGGATGTGATTCTTCCCGGCGATGGTATGACGGTCGAAAAGCATGGCAAACGGGCAAGCAGCGCCAGTCGCGCCAGGGCTACGACTGACTCCGCCCACGCAGTCGATACATTGCCAACGGGCATCGGCGGCGGAATCCCATTCGATTCTATGCATGTCGAGGAGCTCTGGCGGGCCGTGGCAACGATCCCTACGCTGCGTATCGTTACCGGGCGAGAACTCGCCCTCACCTGGTACGGCGAGGCGACGGAAGAAGACACGCAGCGCGTGATGGAAATTCTTGACGAGGATTATG
>MNIY01000149.1 GCA_001919995.1 Ktedonobacter sp. 13_1_20CM_4_53_11 | reverse complement strand
CGCGTCCCAGGGCCTGAAGCAATTCTGTAGTATTTGCATCGCGACCCTACACTCCAAGGCGCAGGTGCGCGCATGCCACGCTCCCAGACCACGGTCTGGAAGATTCTGCGCCAGGCAGGCTGCATTGAAGAGGATCGCCGACGCAAGCTCAAACCTTTAGAGCTGCGAGAGCCAGGGGAGGAAGTCCAGTTCGATCTCAAAGACGGAAGTCACGTGCCATCCGATGCCGAGGGCAAGCGGCAGCATGTCGTCGAGATTGCGAACTTCGTCGCGGCTTTCACCTCGATCTGGTTGCACCGCGAGGTACGTGGCGATTTCGATGCCGAAACCCTGTTAGAAGCCGTGGCCCAATTTTTGTGTGAACATGGCTTGCCTCAGATGCTCACCTTTGACAATGACCCACGCTTTGGTGAGAGTGCTTCGGGACGGGATTTCCCCTCCGCGCTGGTGCGGTTCCTCTGGTGTGTGGGGGTAACGGCTAACGTGATCCCGCCGCATCGTCCAGACAAAAATGCGGGACGCTCGAGAGATTTCATCGCTCGAGTGCCTCAGGAGTGGGGGCCTCGTGCATCGGCCAGGGACGCTCTCGGAGGTCTCTGAGCGAACTTTCTCGTATCTCTCCCACTCCAACAGCGAGCGGCCCAACCAGGCACGCTCCTGTGGCAACCAGCCGCCGCGTGTGGCCTGTCCGGCCGAGCCTTCGCTCAAGAGCGTTCCAGAGACGGTCGTGACTTCCCGCTGGCTCGTGCAGATCAATCAGCAAGCCTTTGCGCGGACGATCCGGGCGAATGGGAGGCTGACGATCAACCGAGAAGATTCCTATGTGAGCCGAAGCTTGGCTGGAAAACCTGGTCACCTGCTGGGTGAACGCCGCCGAGAAGTGCTTCGACATCTGGCAGCCAGGAGGACGTATCAAGTCGGTTCCAATCAAGGGCTTGTATGGAAAGACGATGCCTTTCCAGGACTATGTGGCGCTGATGAAGCAAGAGGCGCTCTCCGAATATCAGCAGGATCGGCGCACCCATCCCAGGCTCACCCAGGGCCGACTGTGGGCCCCAGCCTCCAGGAAGTCGCAGCGCGATCAGATCAAGCACCTGCATCACGAGTGTCCTGCTCGTGATGATGCCTCCTTCTGCCTTCTGCGATCCTGCGCGACTTTTCCAACGGGCGGTGCCGAGCCTGCCAGCAGGAGAAGACCAACACGAGGTTCGCTCCCCATCCCTCTCGTCCCTGATTGCCAGGCATAGAAGAGCTTTTTCCGAACTCATCACTTGAAAGAGCGCTTGCTTGCTAGACGACGATGGGGAGTGGAGAACTGCGCCATGATGTACCTCATCCATACAATACAGAAAGTCGTACACGTTGCGCATCCCGTGGGCTCTGGCTCACTTTTGGTGATCTGGTTATTGCAGAGCTATGAAGAGGACTCAAGAAAGTCCTTCTGAAGCGGATGAAGATTTTCAGGACAACCTGCTGATGAGCTTGAATCACCAAAATTGTGCCAGACTCGAAAGGTGAGCACTTGCCCCCAATCCTGAGCAGCACAACCATTGGCCACCTGGGAAACCACTCGAGAGGCGAACGGCCTCGCTCAGTGGTTGTAAATTCGGGCAGGAAGCCTCCCGCTTTTTGCACCAGTCTAGGCGGGAAAACGAGCGAGATCAGTTCGACACAGGAGTTCTCGATCCTCTCATGTTCGTTCGATCTTTCCATCTCTTTTCAGCCGTGCCGTGGCGGAAATTTCCCGTCCATTGCATCGTGAATTTCCAACTGTCAAGCATTGCGAACCGCTTCTCTCGCCATGCTCTCAGGCGGGAGACCGTCTCCGCTCAACATTCGGGTCAAGCGCTCACATTTCGGGTCATTTACCACTTTGCAGGTGCAAGAAGTGGACTGCCCCTAAAGAAATCATCACGCCTGCCTCAACGGGATGGCAGAGTGAGCTCTATTCCTGGAGTGAGTGTGTC
Organism: Ktedonobacter sp. 13_1_20CM_4_53_11; assembly: GCA_001919995.1. The sequence continues at coordinate 6,551 of MNIY01000149.1, read as the reverse complement.
AGGATCACCTCCGAGGACCTTCTTGTTAGCTTGGTAGATCATTCCCGCCAACTTTACATCCCCATAGAACTGTTGAGCAATGCTATAGAGGTCATCACCTTCTTGGACCGTATACTTTTGAACTGTGGAGTTGGTAGCCGGCTTCGCATCGGGATGAGCTGGTATCAAGAGGTACGTTCTTGGCCTGTGCTGGCTACTTGGCACATCCGTTCTTAGAAAAGAATGGATTTTACGAACAGATGTACCAAGTAGCCAGCACAGGGAGCAAATTGGTGACAGAGGACTGGAAACCCGTCGGTTCCGGTACGATTATTTATACATTTTATAGTTATATTTGAATATTTGTGCTTTCGAACCGACGTCTCCTGCCTGCGCTGGCATTCGTGTCTCTGTGTGCTCGCACACTCCCTTGAGTGAGACCTTGCTGATCCCCTCCTCTACCTACTTACTCAGCAAGAATGGACCTTCCGTTCGTCCTTGTCTCTCATCATCCTCCAACAGCGAGACCAAGGAGCCAGCACAACCCCTCACGTGATTACGTTGAGGTGAGCATGGTAGTTCTCCTGGAACTTGAATAGGTATTTCTACGGTTGTGTTTCCCACGGTGGTGGTCTACCCTCTTGGAGGGTAAGTACCCACGGGATGCGCAACGAGAAGCACCTCTCAAGTAAATTGGCTCGAGATCTTTCTTCGCTGCATTCATGGTTTCTGGACGAAAGGGAACTTCTCCACCGTCACCAGCAAGCAAGCGAGGTGACCAAGATGACTTGTGAGGCCGCTCCGCACTCCACAGCTTGTTTGCTGAAATCTCGTTGCGCAACCCGTGGGAAGTGCGGCGGGTGTTGGAAATCGCCCTCCCCTTACCCGTGCGGTCTCCTGAACTGCGGCTAGTCTGGTCGACGTTTTGACGCAGGAAGCGACTGTGGGCTCGTCAAAGCCATTATCGACGCCGTGCGCACAGGCGACGCTCTCGTCCACGCTCTCATGCGCCTTCATAACTACGGTTGTAGTATTAGAGGATTTGCGATGCTATTCCTCTCGCTTATGTGGCTGCTTGATCTCGATCAGGCGATTCACGTACCGGCTCGGCGAGATGTTCTGCAGTTCATGAATCTGCCCTGCTTCGCGGAAGGTGACGTCCCCTGGAGCATCTGTGGGATCATATGTCTGTCCATCGTGCTCGACCACCCGAACGTGTGTTGCCTCGATAGTGACAACAAGGTAAGGAAGTGCATGAGAGTGCAGAGGGAGATGGTCTCCTGGTTCCAGCGATATTTCCCACACCCTCACAAGGTCGTTCTCGAAGAGAATCCGACTGCCGACCGGACCGTACTGCTGATCTGGTTTCATCGACTGTGCCCTCTGATGCTTCTTACACACAAGTCACGATTAATCTGTGTGCTTCTCGAACAAACGCCTTGTTGTAGTATACAACCCTTACGGCTGATCCTCCTACATTTGCTGCGCGAGGCTCTGCTGCTTGAGGGAAAAGCCATTGACATTCACAAACTCGCCAATGTATGATGTACACGTACTCGACACAACAAAGTTCCAAGTATTTTCTTGTAGCGCAACATTTGTTTACCCCTTTTCAATCCTGCATGCATGTATGTATGACCGTTCTGCTGCGTAGTGTCCAAAGGAGGATAGGCCTGTGGAGATTCGCAGATTGGATCACGCAGCTTTGCTTGTCAAAGATGTCGAGCGATCACGCCGTTTTTACGGTCAGGTACTTGGAATGGAGGAAGTGCCCCGTCCAAGCAATTTCACCTTCCCTGGTGCCTGGTTTCGTAAGGAACGTGCAGAGATACACCTGATCGGTGAGGCTGAGCCTGGACGTGCTGCCCAGGTGCAACCTGGGGGTTACCGCCCCGATGAACTGTCCGTTGGCTACGGTGCGCATATTGCCTTCGAAGTCGCCAACCTGGAAGAAGTACGCCGACACTTGCAGGCTCACAATGTTAAAATTGTCGGGGGGCCACGCCCTCGCGGTGATGGTGTTCTGCAAATGTACGTCTGCGATCCTGATGGCTATATCATAGAGTTATTTGTTTGGGAGAAGTAGCGCCCCTTGTGGGTAAGGAAGTCCGGGGGATTTCCATCCAGGTCAAGTATACAAACAAGAAAGGAGTGAGCGCACCTGCTGCCGCCTCGTAAATTGTCGTTCTTCCAACGAAAGTATTTTAGGTTCATAAGACGGCAGTCTCGGATGCAGTCTGTGCGCCAAGTCTATGAAACCGCCCAAATTCCGTTATTTTGCCCCACAGAGTGTCGAAGAGGCGCTGGCACTCTTAGTCGAACACGCAGATGAGGCACGGGTACTGGCAGGGGGCCAGAGCCTCGTACCGCTGATGAATATGCGCCTCGCCCATCCCGATATGCTCGTCGATATTAACGGCATCAGTGAACTGGCCTACGTGCGCCCCTGGGATGGTGGTCTGGCGCTCGGTGCCATGACCCGCGACGCGACCTTAGAGCGCGACACCACCGCAGCAGCACGCCTGCCGCTTCTCGTAGAAGCCGCGCATTGTGTTGGACATCCTGCCATCCGCAACCGCAGCACCGTTGGTGGCAGCATTGCCCACGCTGATCCAGCCGCCGAATTGCCAGCCGTGCTGCTCGCCCTGAATGCAGCGTTTGAGGTTCGTAGCCGCTCCGGCAGTCGTACCATCTCTGCCCAGGATTTCTTCAAAGGCTATCTCTCGACCGACCTCAAAGCGAGTGAATTGTTGACCGAACTGCGGGTCCCTGGACTGCCTTCGAGAGCTGGGAGTGCGTTTGTGGAGTTTTCTCGCCGTGAAGGTGACTACGCCCTGGCAGGTGTCGCTGCCGTTATAACGCTGGACGAGGATGGCACCATTGCCGACGCCCGCCTGGGACTGTGTAGCGTAGGTCCCGCGCCAGTGCGTCCTCAAGCTGCAGAAGCGCTGCTGCGTGGGCAACATCCTGGCGACGAAGCCTGGGATGCCGCTGCCACCGCCGTCATCACTGGACTGGACAATCCACCCTCCGATATCCACGGCTCTGCCGACTATCGCCGCCACCTGGCTAGTGTTCTGACCAAACAGGCATTGGCTAGTGCCGCAGAGCGAGCAGAAAGGAATCGATGATGCAAGACGAAGATTTTGTGACGATCCGCTTGACAGTCAATGGTGGGACCCACCGCTTGGTGGTCGAGCCACGACGCTTGCTTGCAGATGCGCTGCGCGAAGATTTGGGATTGACGGGCACCAATCTGGGCTGTGAACATGGTGTCTGCGGCTCCTGTACCGTGCTGGTGGATGGGCAGAGTGTACGCTCGTGCCTGATGTTCGCAGTGCAGGCCAACGGCCACGAGGTGATGACCGTAGAGGGATTAGCCCGCGGTGGTGAGCTGCATCCCCTCCAGCAGGCTTTTTGGGAGAAGCAGGGACTTCAGTGTGGTTTTTGCACCCCCGGTTTCCTGATGACCGCCTACGAGTTGTTACAGCACAATCCAAATCCGAGCGAAGAAGAGATTCGCAGCGCGCTTTCGGGCAACATTTGTCGCTGTACTGGCTACCAGCAGATTATCGAAGCGGTGCAAAGCGCTTCCCAGGCTGTAGCTGGGGCAAGTGCCACTGTACCGTCGGGTACTGGAGCTTGACCTTCAAAAGGAGACATTCCTTGCGGACGGATGGGCACGCAGTGCCAGGCGCGAAGCGTCGTTTCTGTCCGAGGTTTAGAGGAGAGAAAAACTGTGACAACAACAACCAATAGCCATACATGGATTGGCAAAGATATCAAGCGGCGGGAAGATCCGGATCTGCTCACGGGTAGAGCGGAGTATACTGGTGATGTGAAGTTGCCCGGCATGCTCCACGCCGCTGTTCTACGCAGCCCCTATGCTCATGCCCGTATCGTCAGGATCGATACCAGCGCTGCCAAAAAGGTACCGGGCGTCCATGCTGTATTGACTGGCCGTGAGGCGACCGAGGGGCTCGATCCATTGCCAGCCTTCTGTGCCGAGCCGGTCGTCGAGCATGCAATCGCTGTCGACAAGGTGCGCTATGCCGGAGAAGCAGTGGTCGCGGTGGCTGCCGAAAGTCGCTATATCGCCGAGGATGCCCTGGAACTCGTGCAGATCGAGTGGGAGCCATTGCCACCAGTGATCGATGTGTTGGAAGCAATGAAGCCGGATGCGCCAAAGGTGCATGAGAATCTCCCCTCAAACGTCGTCTATGAGCACGTCTTCACCTTTGGCGACGTGGATGGTGACTTTGCCCGCGCAGATCATATCATGAAGCGACGCCTGCGCTGGCCGCGCGCCACTGCTGCGCCCATGGAGCCAGCCGGAGCGGTTTGCAAGTACGACCCCCCTAGCGGTCGCATGGAGGTCTGGTCGACCACCAATATGCTCAACTATGTAGGGTGGTTGATTGCGGGGAGCCTGAAGTTGGCGCCCCATATGGTCAACTTCTATCCCATGTATACAGGTGGCAGCTTTGGTAGCAAGCATGTGACGAGCAAAGTGATCGCCATCGCGGGCGCACTGTCGAAGGTCACCGGGCACCCGGTGAAGTTCATGGAAGATCGTATCGACAACCTGGCGGCCAATGATGCTCAAGCCGCTGATCGTATCTACGATGCCGAGCTTGCCGTCACCAAAGAGGGCAAGTTCCTGAGCTTGCGCCTGCATGCGATAGATGATTATGGAGCCTATTTCGTGTTCGCTATTACAGGCAACACGAACATGATGTCGCAGATCAGTGGCCCATACACTATCGGCAGCCTTGAGACAGGCATCAAGGCGGTGTTGACCAATAAGAATCAGCAAGGGGTATTCCGGGGTGCTGGTTCAGATGTCGGCAACTGGGTGCTGGAGCGGCTGGTAGATGCTACTTCCGATGAGCTGGGTATTGATGGTATAGAACTGCGCCGCCGGAATTTCATCCAGCCCAATCAGTTCCCCTATAAGATGCCGACGGGCAACGTCTATGACAGTGGGAACTATCCCGGTGTCCTGGATATGGCGCTGCAACATGCTAACCTAGACTATTGGCGTCAGGAGCAGGTGCGTGCACGAAAGCTCGGACGCTACATCGGCATCGGCCTGGCTACGTGTCAACAGCGCAGTACCTACAGCGCGACCGAGTTCTGGTTCCATAACCCTGGTCCCGCCACGGGCCTGACAACCACTGCCGAAAGTGTGCGTATTGGCATAGGACCAACCGGCGGCATCACGGTGACAATGTTCTCTCCTTTCTGGGGCAATAGTCCTGAGACCGTTGTGTCACAGGTCGTCGGTGAGGAGTTTGGCGTAGACCCAACGACGGTCAGTGTCGCCTACGAAGGTACATCCCAGGGGCTGCCCAGCGCTGGCCCAGGAGGTAGGGAGGTTCGAGAAGGGCGTGTCTGGGTCAAGGGCACTGATCGTTCGCTGAGCCTCACTGATATTGGCATGAAGGCCTACTGGAACAAATTCGACCTGCCAGCGGATATGGAGAGCGGCCTGGAGGGCAGCTTCACCTATGACCATCCCTACACCACGGCCCCTTCGGAGGATCGTAAAGACCTGGGTGTGTTCTATCCGATTATGGGCCATGCCGCCCATATTCCCATTGTAGAGGTTGACATCAAAACAGGCCAGGTCAAATTTCTCAAATACCTTGCTGTCCATGATGTTGGTACAGTGGTAAACCCACGCTCATTGCAAGGCCAGATTCGGGGAGGCATCGCGCAGGGCATCGGTGTAGCCCTGTACGAAGAGGTGCGCTACAGCCCCGAAGGCCAAAACTTGACGACAACAATGAACGACTACCTGGTACCAACCGTTGCCGAAGTACCGCATATCGAGATCTATCATCATGTGACACCCTCACCTTTCACGGCGTATGGCGTCAAAGGTGGTGGCGAAGGAGGACGTATGGTGGCGCCACCTGCGGTGACGCGGGCGGTAGAGGATGCACTCAAGCCCTTGGGCGTCAAGATCGATGAATTGCCGATGACACCAGAGAAGATCGTCAAGTGGGTAACGCAAGCTCAGGCAAAAACGCCCTAATGCAAAAATGCAGAGGCGCGATACTTGTTCCGGTACATGACACGAAGTGTAGGCACCTCCTTGCATCTTGCCTGACCCGTAAGGTGGAGGCGCAGTCTCGTTGGCAAGCTGCTATCAGGGGTTCGCTAGCGTCATTTGCACCGGTTTCAAGAGCAATTGCGCCCCTACATAGATTGAGCGAAACGAAAGGCAGGTATTTCCATCCATGCTCAAGGATAAAGTAGCTGTTGTCACTGGAGGCGGTCGTGGCATTGGGCGAGCAATTACTTTAGCTTATGCCAGAGAAGGTGCCGACCTTGTGCTTGCCGCTCGTTCGATAGAGGCGCTCACTGAGACCAAAGCGGCAGTGGAGAGCCTGGGGCGTAAGGCACTGGTTGTGCCGACAGACGTTCGTCATGAAGAAAGCGTACACAACCTGGCGGAGCAGGCGCTAAGTCACTTCGGTCGAGTCGACGTACTTGTGAACAACAGCGGCATCGGTGGTCCCACTGCCCCTCTGTGGGAAATCACGCCTGTCGATTGGCAGGAGACC
>MNIY01000049.1 GCA_001919995.1 Ktedonobacter sp. 13_1_20CM_4_53_11 | reverse complement strand
GAGAGGACTGAAGCCGAGGAGGTGTTTTGTCAATAGCTGCCAGAGAGCCGGTTCTGAGTATGCACGCTTGCGCGCCTTTGGCGAGTTGATTGTACGTTGACTTTCAGCATGAGCTTCTTCGTTTTCGGTTGCGGCGCAGAGTGAGAGTTGGGCTGCCGTTACATTGACCGGTTCTATTTTTGGCAAGGTTTGGCCTGCAATGGAACGGTGCTGAGCGGGAGGTGGTACGTACTGGACATTGGGAGCGATGGTGCGGTAGCGGTTGATTTCGGAGCCAACACGTTTCAAGCTACCCAGGATGATGTTGTGCTCATCGCATAAGATGATGTTGCTGAGGCGTCCCATGATTTCTATGATGAGGCGATAATGGGCACGATCATCACTACCTGGACCTGTACGGTGGCTCGCCAGTAGTTCGATGACGCGCTCCCAACGAGGCTGTTGAATGGCTTCGACACGTGCGCCCTCAAGATATTTGCGCAACAACATGACGAATGGTGGTGGCTCGCTGTTTATCTTCGTGGGTCTACGTGCAGTTATATGAGCCCTGGCAAGTTGTGGGTGAGCCGAGAGGTAGAGCCAGCGGTTCTGTCCGCCACCTTCTCCATACGCCCCGGGAGCATAACACTGTATGGCTAAAGCGTATTCGGTTGGTTGAATGATGGTATCTATACGCGCATTAGCCAGTAGAGTTCGCCACTCGTCAGCAACGGCGGCAAGGGTTATTGCATCTACGGACATAAGAATTTTTCCTATCTATCGTTTTTTTTATGGGATAGGTTTGTCGTTCATGCTGGCAATCGCGCCATGCAGAAGGCAAAACTACCGAATTTGCCTGTTCTTGTTGTACAATACTGGCTAAGGACTATTTTCATGGGTCGTTGTAGCATGGCATTTTGTATCTTCCACCCGAAAAGAGCTTTTACTGAGTATGGTGGTTGTAACGATTCAACCAGTGACTACACGAGGAGATGATGTCAGTATAACAAAAGAGTAGTCTGTCGTATACTAACTCACTCTCTGAAGTGCCAGTAGCATGAGGAATAAACATGCAACTTGAGACGGAGCAGACTGTGCCCCAGCAGGATCTCAAACCGCCGGCCCCCGAGCAGGGACTCCTTTTTGTTCTTTCAGCGCCATCTGGCGCGGGGAAAGACAGCGTAATCAAAGCGCTGCAAGAACGAGGCACGGATTTTTATGTGGTTGCGTCGGTCACCACACGTGCGCCACGCCCAGGAGAGAGTGAAGGAAACCCCTACCACTTTGTCAGTCAAGAGCAATTTATGCAGATGGTCAAGAACGATGAACTGATCGAGTACGCCAATGTTCATGGTAACTGGTATGGGCAGCCACGCCAGGTGATCAGAGATAATCTGCGCGCTGGGCGTGATGTTCTTCTCAAGATCGATGTACAGGGGGCAGCAACTATTCATAGCAAGATACCCGACGCCATTTTTATTTTTTTAGTTCCCGGTTCACTTGAAGAACTGGCACAGCGCCTGGCTGATCGCCAGACAGAGACTGAACCGCAACTGATAAGAAGGCTGTCAGATGCGCGTGAAGAGTTAGCACAACAGTACTGGTATGATTACGTGATCGTCAATCGCCAGGGTCACTTGCAGGAGGCTGCAGATCTGCTTCACGCGATTATGTTAGCCGAGCATGCGCGAAATCGACCCCGCAACATCGATGTTTAATTACACCAAGGAGATATCATGGTTGAAGATCGTTTTGAGCAATCACGTACTCAAGAGCGCAACCTGGCGATGGAGCTCGTGCGCGTTACCGAAGCCGCAGCCTTAAGCGCTGGGCGCTGGATGGGCAAAGGCAATAAGGAGATGGTAGACCAGGCAGCAGTAGATGCCATGCGACGTGCACTGGACGGCGTTGACATGAACGGAGTCGTCGTGATTGGTGAGGGTGAGAAAGACGAGGCTCCCATGCTCTATATCGGTGAGCGGGTGGGCAATGGTTCACCACCCGAAGTCGATGTCGCTGTTGATCCAGTAGATGGTACGCGGTTACTCGCGCTTGGAGTCCCTGGGGCACTGGCATTGGTAGCTATCGCAGAACGCGGTAGTATGTATTCAGCTCCTCCAGGAGTATTTTACATGGAAAAGATTGCCGTCGGCCCCGCTGCAAAACATGTTATCGATATTAATGCTCCCGTCGCCGTCAACCTGGATCGTATCGCTCGTGTTCGCGATGCTCACATCGATGATTTGACGGTGGTTATTCTCGATCGTCCGCGCCACCAGGAAATTATTCGTCAAATTCGCGAAGTCGGCGCGCGTATTCGCCTGATTACTGATGGTGATGTCTCAGCGGCTATTCAAGCGGTAATGGAAGATTACACGGGGATAGACGTGTTGATGGGGATCGGAGGCGCTCCAGAAGCGGTATTGGCGGCAGCAGCGATTAAGTGTGTCGGTGGGGAAATCCAGTGCAAGATCTGGCCTCGTACAGACGAGGAGCGAGAAAAATTAAAAGCGGATGGGATAGATATCAAACAGGTTTATCGAGTAGATGACCTGGTTAAGGGCAATGATGTATCGTTCGCGGCAACCGGCATTACCAGCGGGGAGTTGGTGGATGGTGTTCAGTATTTTGGCTGGGGAGCCCGCACCTCCTCAGTCATGATGCGCTCACGCTCTGGTACTGTGCGCTACATACACGCGCGGCACAAGTGGCGCAAAGCACCTATACGGTAAGGTTCATCCGCGCAATTTTCAGTTCTCCTACAAGGTGCTCAGAACGGAAGCTCTGGAAGTCCTTGTTCCCGTTCTGAGCTCCAATCAGTTATGGTAGTTTCAGCAATTTTTCGATGACGGCATCTGCGACCTGCGAAGTCCCTACAGCGCTGGGATCGTCAGGGCGAGGTTTAAGGTCATAGGTGACGTTTTTGCCTTCCGCGATTACTTGCGCAATGGCTTTTTCCAGGCGATTAGCGGCATCTCGCTCACAGAGATGGCGCAGCATAAGCACGCCAGAAAACATCATAGCCATAGGGTTCACTTTGTTCTGCCCGGCATATTTAGGCGCACTGCCGTGGACAGGCTCAAAAATTGCATATTGACTACCGATATTAGCACCTGGCGCAACTCCAAGACCGCCGATCAAACCTGCCGAAAGATCCGAGATGATATCGCCATACAGGTTCGGCAGAACAAGCATATCATACATTTCGGGCTTCTGCACTAGCTGCATGCACATATTATCGACGATACGATCCTCGAATTGAATGTCGGGATATTCCTTGGCGACGTCCTGTGCGGTTGAAAGGAAAAGTCCATCTGATAATTTCATGATGTTGGCTTTGTGGACGGCGGTGACCTTGCGATGACCATGCGCACGAGCATATTCAAAAGCAAATTTGACGATACGCCGTGTAGCCATCACGGAAATAAATTTGATGCTGATAGCCGAATCGGTGTTCAGCTGATTACCGGTCGTATGGGCGATCGTTGCAAGGATCTCCTCGTGTTCAGAAGTACCCCTTTGGAACTCAATGCCAGAATACAGATCTTCTGTATTCTCACGCACAATAGTCAGATCAATATTTTCATAGCGGGAGCGCAGCCCGTGGTAAGTTTTAGCTGGTCGTAAATTAGCATAGAGGTCGAGTTTCTTCCGGAGCAATACATTTGCACTGCGCGAGCCTTTACCGATAGGAGTAGTGATAGGACCCTTCAAAGCGACTTTCGTTCGTTTAATGGATTCAATGACTTCATCGGGTAACACAGTACCGCATTTCTCTAAGACTTCTAATCCAGCCTGATGGACTTCCCAGATGAACTCTACCCCAGTTGCCTCAAGCACTCTACGTGTCGCCTCTGTAATTTCTGGCCCTGTCCCGTCGCCAGGAATTAGCGTTACTGCATGGGACATGGAATCCTCCACATACTAGACTTAATCCTTACACTGGGTAATTGTTAACTATTCTTGATTATATCATTGCAGGTAATGTTTTTCCGGGTCATTACGTCCTGGCGAGGAGTCACTCACAGCCACATACAGAACAGGCCGTCCGCAACTGCGGGCGGGACGGCTTGTTCTATGGGGCAATTATGGAGGATCAATCGGCGAGCAGATGCCGATGAGATGATGGTAAAAGCCCGGGTCAGAGTGCGGTTTTCTTTCTGGTTGAAGCTCGCGCAGTGGTTTTTTTCGTCGATGTTGCACGGGCCAGCGTTTTCTTCGAAGCAGTTGTTCGAGTGGCAGTTTTCCTCGTTTTAGTTGGCTTTGCCGCCGATGCACGCTTTGGGGTTGCTCCATTCTTTTTTGTAGTCGCTGCGGCTCGACGCCTGTTCTTTGTATCCGCTGAGGCAGGTTCACTTTCCGCTGTGGACACGGGGGTTTTCTTGCGTGCAGCCCTTTGCGTTGTCTTAACGCCCTGATGCGGTTTTTCCTCGGCGGCGCGCTGTACTGCGACGACCTCTGAATAGCAGACGGGGTCCTGACCTACTCGAGGGACTACCATCAGTCCGCCGCAATTAGGGCAGAGATCAGGGACAGGGCGCTCCCAGATAGCAAAATTGCAGGCAGGATAATTGCTGCATCCATAGAAAACGCGTTTCTTCTGCTTTGTTTTGCGTTCTACCAGATCTCCATTACAAATGGGACATAAAGCGCCTGTTTTATTCATAAAGGAATGGCGATAGCGGCATTCAGGAAAGCCTGAGCAGGAGATGAAACGACCAAAGCGGCCAGTACGGATAACGAGATTACGGCCACAGTCGGGGCACAGCTCATCTATTTCCTCGACAGGTTTTTGTACACGGTTCATCTCGGCTTCAGCTTTTTCCATGCTTACCTTGAAGTCACCATAGAAGCTGCGCAGGAATTCTGTCCAGGATTGTCTGCCTTCCTCGACATCATCCAGTTTCTTTTCCATGTCGGCTGTAAAACTGGTATCAACAATATCAGGGAAGTGCTTGTTCATGACCTCGTTAACGGTAGCACCCAGCCAGGTTGGTATAAAACGACGCTGCTCCTGGTCAACATAGCCACGATCTTGAATGGTGCTGATAATAGGTACATAGGTACTGGGCCGACCTATACCCTGCTCTTCAAGCTCTTTAATCAAGCTTGCTTCCGTATAGCGTGGAGGTGGTTGCGTAAAATGTTGCTCAGGCTTCAAGTCATGCAAGTCCAGCACTTCTTGCGCCGTCAGGGCCGGCAGCATCTTCTCATCTTCTTCACGGGGCCAGACAGCATAGAACCCAGGGAACTTGAGGTGGGAACCGTTTGCCCTGAAGACATATTGAGCGGCCGTGATATCGACACGGACGGTATCAAAGACAGCAGGAGTCATAAAACTGGCGACAAAGCGGCGCCAGATAAGGTCATACAATTTAAATTGCTCAGCAGTGAGGTAAGGTTTGACGGTCTTCGGAGTCAAGGTGACATCGGTTGGGCGGATTGCTTCATGGGCATCCTGGGTGGTGGCTTTAGCCTTACCAGTACGTCCCTGTCCGACATAGGGCTGCCCATATTCCGAGGCGATGTAGCTTTTGACTTTTGCCTGTGCCTCATCAGAGATGCGTGTTGAGTCGGTACGCATATAGGTGATAAGACCCTGGTGACCGCGCTCGCCCATCGCGATACCTTCATAGAGGTGTTGCGCCAGACTCATGGTTCTCTTCGGCTTGAAGTAGAGCCGAACCGAGGCCTCCTGCTGCATGGTACTGGTGGTATAGGGCGGGTTCGGTTGGCGACGTTGCTCTTTCTCCTCTACTTTCAAGACGGTATAGGTGGCGCCTCTTAAGTCGGCCAGTATGGCGTCGGCTTCCTCTTTCGAGGAAATTTTAATGCGTCCCTTCTCAGCGATAGCTGACTTGCCATTTAATGCTGCCTGGGGAACTGGTTCTTCACTTCCATTGGCGCCCTCCTGGCTATTAAAAGCTGTTATATCTTTGAGCCGGGTTATCAATTGTGCTTCGAAACGCTCTTGCTGTCGCTTTTTGCTCAGAGTTGCAATGATGCTCCAGTACTCTTCTGGAACGAACGCGCGAATCTCGGCTTCGCGGTCGCAGATGAGTCTAAGGGCAACTGATTGGACACGGCCGGCACTGGTTCCCGACTGGATACGTCGCCAGAGCAATGGACTGATTTTATAGCCAACAAGACGATCCAGGACGCGACGAGCCTGTTGTGCGTTGAAGAGGTCTTCGTTGATTACACGCGGTTTCTTGATAGCGTCCTGTACGGCGCTCCTGGTGATTTCGTTGAAGACCGCGCGATGCGGATGTTGCAGTCCGAGCGTTTCTTTAAGAGACCAGGCAATAAATTCGCCCTCGCGATCAGGGTCAGGAGCAAGGAACACTTCGTCTGCGCGTTTAGAGGCAGCCTTCAGATCGTCGATAAGTTTGTCTTTTTTCTCAATTATTTCGTATTGCGGCGCAAAGTCTTTGCGCGTGTTCACTCCCAATCCCTTTTTAGGTAAATCCATGATGTGGCCCATCGAGGCCCGCACCTCAAAATCTCGCCCAAGAAATTTTTCGATGGTTTTTGCTTTTGCCGGCGACTCTACTATTACAAGTTTCTTTGTCATTAATCGTACCTGATCTTTTATTCTTTACTTGACTCACAACTTAACCAATATGTAGTTTTTCCTCTCCAAAGAAAGAGAAGGGATTGTGGGTATCGGTTCACCCTACTTCCCATTTGACGGCTACCGTATTAAAGAACCTCGTACAGATCAAGGCTCAAATTTATGAGTACGCTATCTCAATGGATAGAATAGCTTATGTTGTCAATAGGTATTTACCTACACTGATGAAACGAATTGTAGTTGCTGAATATTCCCCTGGGTCAGGCAAACTTGACCAGTTTGTCCTCCCATGCTATGCTGCAACCAATAATTGGAGATATACGTGCTGGTTTGGAGGAACAGTATGCAAAAACGGAGGCCATCAGCTAAGTTGCGACGCGCAGGTCTACGCTCGGGAGAGAGGAAAGGTACTTTAACCCCGAACCGCACCGAGAAACCTAGTGAACGTCCTCTTACCGTCGCCAGGGGGCAACGCCGCTTACCTCGTTCCAAACGACGCCCTTCGCTGCGCGCCGGTTTGGCGGTAGTAGGGGGCAGAACAGCTGGCGCGTTGAGCCGCCGGCTCCACTTAGGTGGAGGTACAAGCATTGTAGGTCTGGTAGCTCAAAGGGTGTATCCAGATATTGTTGGCCACCTGGCGACGCAACTGGAGCATGGGAGTGTCATTGTCACGGGTACGAACGGCAAGACGACAACAAGTGGTTTTATTGCCGCTGTACTGAGTGACGCAGGTCTGAGGGTGTGGCGCAATAGAGAAGGTTCAAACCTTATGGGTGGGATCGCCAGTTCCCTTGTCATTCGAGCTCAACCCAATGGAAATTTACGCAGAGAGGGGCGAGCAATTTCCATTCTTGAAGTGGATGAAGCTGTCATGCCACAAATACTACAGACGGTTCCTGCCCGCGTGGTGGTTTTTACCAACCTTTTTCGCGACCAGCTTGATCGTTATGGCGAGGTCGATAGTGTCGCGGCACGCTGGCAGCAGGCCCTGGGAACGCTTTCAACCGATACGATACTTGTTCTGAACGCCGATGATCCTACCACGGCGCATCTTGGTGAAGCGTTCGGTGGACGCGTCCTCTATTTTGGCATCGACGATCCTGCGCTTGATCTAAAAGCCCAGCATGACGAAGGGGAACGACACCAGGTTATCGATACGCGCATCTGTCCAAAGTGTGGAGGAGAATATAGCTACGATCTACGTTTCTTCAGTCATATGGGTCATTATCACTGCGCGCATTGTGGAAACCAGAGGCCGCAACCCGATGTACGAGCGGTCAAGGTCCAATCCGATGATTTTGATCGAACTCGCATGCAGGTCAGCAGTTCGTTGATGGCAGGAACGAGCAAACAGCAGCAAGAGATTGTTATTCCTCTACCAGGTATCTATAACGTCTATAATGCCCTGGCCGCAGCCACAGTGGCCCAGGCGATAGAGATAGGCTGGGAACCAATAGTTACGGGCATCGAACAGTTCAAGCCCATTTTTGGACGCGGCGAACGTATACATATTGAAGGACGCACCCTCCGTCTGCTCCTGGCAAAAAACCCAACAGGGTTTAATGAAGTGTTACGAACACTTTTTAACGAGGGAACACACCGGCATGTGTTATTTGTTCTCAATGATAACATAGCTGACGGACGGGATATTTCCTGGATTTGGGATGTAGATTTCGAGCAGGCAGTCAATCACACATCAACGCTGGTTGTAGCTGGTAGCCGGGCATTAGACCTGGCGCTACGATTGAAATACGCAGGGGTAGCACAGGACAAGATGATTACGGTGACTACGGCTCCACTACGAGCTATGAAGCCAGATACATCTCTGGCTGCCAGGAAAAAACGCCGTGCAAAGAATAGGAATGTGAAGATGCTTGAAGAAGCGGATCAACAGCCGCCTCTTACAGAAATCTCACATCACTACGGAATTGCAGAGGCGCTGGATAGCGCGGTTCGTCAGACGCCTGTTGGTGAAACTTTGTTCGCCGTCCCGACGTATACTGGCTTGTTAGAAATTCAGCGTGAGCTTGAACGGCGTGGACTGACACCTCACTATTGGGAGGGAAGAGATAATTGAATGACAGTGTTACTCGACAGCTGGCGCTTACACTGGGGCACTTGTATCCTGATCAATTAAATCTGTATGGAGACCGCGGCAACATCATTGTGCTCCGCCGACGTTGCCAGCAACGTGGTATTGAGCTGCGGGTGGTCAGCCTGGGTTTGGGGGATGCCTTAGCACCCGACGAGTACGATATGTTGTTCATTGGAGGAGGCCAGGACAGGGAACAGGCACCCGTAGCGCAAGATCTGCATGACACCAAGGGTATTGGGCTCTGGGCTGCAATTGAGGATGATATGCCGGTGCTGGCAGTCTGTGGCGGATACCAGTTGCTGGCACATTATTACCGACCCGCCAGTGGCCCCGATATGAGAGGATTGGGAGTTTTCGATGCGTGGACAATTCATAAAGGGCCACGCGTAGCGCGGTGTATTGGAGATATAGCCATCAGCTGGAATGGTAGCACCCTGGTCGGATTTGAGAATCATGGCGGTCGTACATACCTGGGTACAGCTCAACCCCTGGGAAAAGTACTCAAAGGGTATGGAAATAACGCGGAAGATGCGACAGAAGGAGCAATTTATCGCAACGCCTATGGAACGTATATGCATGGTTCGCTCTTACCCAAAAACCCACACTTTGCCGATCATTTGATTGGCCTGGCACTACGGCGCAAATATGGGAAGAATGATTGGGATAATTCCCATATCAATGAGACAGGCGAATGGACGGACGGAGCTTCGTCTTCAGAGAGTCTGGAGATAAAAGATGATGATCCATCGGTAGTGCTTACACCGCTCGATGATAGATTGGAATGGGAGGCACATGCCTCTCTACTTGAACATATGGGATTACAAGACGCGGCTATTGCCGCATTGAGTAATGACAACGGCTTAAAAGTGAGTTAACGTACCAACAACGAGGATAATGAAAGACATGAGTTTCGATAGATCGCTGGCTCGCTGTTCTTTCTGCGGTCGCCGCCCACCAGAGGTACGCCGCATGGTGGCTGGTCCAGGCGCGGCATATATCTGCGATGCTTGCTTACAATTGTGTAATGAAATTCTTCAAGATACGGCGCCTTTCTCGGCTAAAGCGCTGGAGCTAGCCTCTCGTCCACCAGTCGTGATTGCCGCCCCTCAAGAACTTCAACTGGGGACGGTTGCATTGCCGCGGGAACCTCTGAGGAGCGTCAATATCGAGCTAGAGCAGAAACTGCAGGGGATGGTGTTGATGTTACATCAGTTGCAGTTTTACGAGAAGCATTTTGAGCTCCATTACTTGTGGATCAGGCCGCCTTTTACTGTAGGGTTTGCGTTTGTTCCACGTATCATTTTTCTGATAAAGGATAATACGGGGAAAGAGTGGACAGGGGACCGTGGAGGAATGCTTTTAGCACGGCCGGAACTAACGGATGATGCTAACCAGGCAGTCTACCAGGGTAGCGCACGTTTCAGCCCGCTTCCTTCAGCGGATTCACATGTGATGACGGTGCGTGCAGCGGACCCACTTGCTCAATTTGGTGACTCTCCCCCAAATCCGTGGCAATTCGAGATTACTTTTTAGCCAGGTTACACCACTCAAAAACAGGGAATGTGCAAGGCCTTTGCAAAAGGAGCAATGCACATCCTGTTGAACCCTCTTTCTGATGTAAGCGTGATTACTGCAATTCTGGTACGAGCAGACCATAACCGCCTTTACTCAAGCGATACATCACGTTCACGCTATCGGTGGCTTCGTTATAAAACGGGAAGAATGTGAGTCCCAACGCTTCCATCTGAGCTATGACCTCCTGGTCACCCATGGGCTTGGTGGGAACGCGACGGATCTCAACTACTTTAGACCAGATCTCTTCGTTGCGTTCTTTATCAATGGAAGCAGCATCATGCCTGGCGGTTGTTCCCTCCTCTTCCTGATCTTCTAAGGGTAAAAGATCGCCAGAGCGGGAGAGAGAAAGAACTTTTGCAGGCGAGTGATGACGACGGATGGTGGAAGTATGACGATCTTTATGGCGACCAAGCTGGGTCACGACTTTATCCAATACGAGGTCAAGGGCCATATTCGCATTGACTGCTCTCACTTCACTGTGAACGGGATGAGTGGCATTGGAGAGCGCCATTTGGACGGCATAGCGGTCACGAGCACTACGTGTCTTCTCTTCAGTAACCGTTACCTCTACACGAGCCTGCTCATCAACAAAACGAGCCAGGCGCTGTACTTTCCGTTCGATGTATTGACGTAACCGAGGAGTGACCTCCATCTGCTTACCATTGATAATGATTTGCATTGTATTTTCTCCTTCTGATCCAACAATACACAACAAACAAAAGCGGTTTGTCTAAAACCAGGTAGATTGAACACATCATTATTATACCATCTGCGGTTGTATGTTGTGCTCACGCTTTGATCACATTACAGATCAGGAAAAGTGGATGGTTTTCTGAAAAAGGCGTTATTTTAAATTTGACAATTTTCATGGTATACTTGCTATAGGATGAACATTATGTCATCATTGCACAGAACATTTTCATAAAATGTTCATCCATTGATGGTATGCTGGTTGTAGCATTGAAATGAACTTTTGTAGTTTTATTGATTTGTGGAAGGGTACGTGGCTTATGACACAGTTACCGAGCAATCAACATATCACTTATCAATTGCAGTATCGCAAATGCGGGAAGGCCGCATGCAGCACCTGCCGTGATGGCCAGGGACATGGGCCTTACTGGTACGCTTACTGGCGCGAAGGATCACGCCTGCGTTCAGGGTATATCGGCAAAGTTCCTCCCGGCGGGGAGATGACACATGCAGTCATTCACTCCAACATTGGGGCGACCCTAACCATCACTCCAGAGGAAGCAACTCCTGTAATGATTTAGCCTCTACACAGGTCCTCCTCAATTGGATACTGTGATAGAATAACGCTATTATGATATTCCAGCGGGGTGAACCAGGATGAAATGCCCATTATGTGGGGGTACTGAGTCGCGGGTGAAAGATTCGCGTGATATCGGTGATGCCATACATCGCCGGCGCGAATGTGAAACGTGTAAGGGACGCTTCAGTACCTATGAGCGAGTTGAAAAATTTCACTTGATGGTGATTAAACGCGACCAGCGGCGAGAAGATTTTGACCGGCAGAAGCTTTATATAGGTATCCGCAAGGCTTGTGAGAAGCGCCCATTGCCAGTAGGCGAAATTGAAAATGCGGTTGAAGAGATCGAGCAGGAACTCTATCGTTTGGGCAGGCAAGAGGTACCTAGTAACGTCATCGGTGAACTGGTGATGGAACATTTGCAACGAATGGATAAGATTGCTTACATTCGCTTTGCCAGTGTTTACCGGTCGTTTGGGGATGTTGAGACGATGTTTGAGGAGATACAGCATCTTCTGAATAGAGCTAAACCTGCTACGGAGACTTGACATCCTCCCCATGATCAGAGCCACGGGATCTTATGCGGCGGTTTGCTAAGAAATAAAAAAGATGCTCGGAGCTAACTCCCTGCTTCCCCGGTCACAACAAGGGAGGCAGGGAGTTCTTGCTATAGAGAATACGTTGAGCGAGCTATTACTTCCGTTACTTTAATGGTCGTGAATACGGTTTTCGGCCTTACGCAGGCGACGACTGAGCACGGAAAGAAGCTTGATGGCGATATCGGGATAACTTCGTAACGCTGCGCGGAATTCCCAAACAGGTAGAAGTAAAGCTGTCACGTCGTCTACGGCAGTGACAGTCGCCGAACGAGGCAAATCGTCAAGCAGGGCCATCTCTCCAAGGACCCCCCCCGTTGACTCTGTACCAAGTACTTCCTCTGCTCTATCGGGGTGGACTGCCTGGGTAATACGGACTGTGCCGCTGATCAGTACATAGAGTCCTACTCCTGTATCGCCCTGTGAAAATAATGTGCTACCTGCGGGGTATTTACGTTCCTGGCAACTGCGGGCAAGTGCCTGTAATTCTTTTCTGTCGAGGCTTGAAAATAAGTCCACTCGTTTTAGGGTTTCTTCGTGCATACCTGAGAGCTCCTTTATACCTTTTTTCCTGGGTTACCGACGCTCCTGGTTCGTTTACTTAAACTGTATTCTATCACAACAGCTTGATTTAGCCTAGCTTTTTTGCCAGGCTGCGCGGGCGATCCAAGGGTCCCCACCCAAACCCGCACCACCCACGCACCTACGATCACCTAGAAGCAAAGTGCCTTATTTTTGACTTTCTCAGTAGGAGACATTACAATGGGACAAAGATACTGGTACCGAAGCACATACGCAGATACAAAGTAACTATTCAGCAGATCCGAATGCATCAAAAGATTGAGGAAGATAGATTTTCATGGCTACACAGGAACATGTACTGGCTGAGAAGCGCTTACAAGAAGGTATTGCTGCCTACAATGACGGGAAGATGGAGATAGCAGCAGAGGCTTTAATAGAAGCGGAAAAGCTGTTTCGAGAGCTTGGGGATCTTAAACGTGCGGGAGATTGTCGCTCACTACTTGCCGATGTGCAGCGTGAGAACAACCTGATCGAACAATCCATTACCAGTTACCAGCGTGCGATGAAGTTATATCAAGAAGCAGGAAGGCCTTTAAACGAGGCGCAAGCTGCTCTTGCGATAGGGCACCTGGAGCGGCAGCAAAGCCACCTGGATCGCGCCCAGGAAGCTTATGAGCGGGCACGAGAACTTTATAGTTCGGAAAAGGGAAACAACGCGCAGGGTCTGGGAAATGTAGTATTAGCACTTGGGCACCTGGAACTCCAACGAGGCAACATCGACCGAGCTACCGTATTGTATCAAGAGGCAATCAGTTATTTTAGTAATGCTCAAGACAGCATCAACGAGGCAGATGCCCGGCGAAGTCTTGCCGACATTTTACGCCTGGCACGTCGTTTTGACGAGGCTGCAGAGGCTTACAGGCAAGCGCTGGAGGTCTACCAGGAAAAGCGGGACACGTATGGCGCCGTTGATGCGCTGTCGGGTCTGGGGCGTATCTACCTGGATCAGCGACGACTCGAAGAGTCAGCAGATTACTTCGGAGATGCGGTGGAACGGTCTCGTCCCATAGAATATGAACTGGGAGAGGCGGATGGCAACCTGGGATTATCTGAGGTCGCTGAATTACGGGGGCAGGTAGACCAGGCATTAACCGGCGCCCAATTGGCACTCCAGAGATATACGGATAAACGGAACGCACTGGGTACGGCCCACACAAACCGCGTATTGGGTGAGATCAATATGCGCAGAGGGCAACTCTCCTACGCTAACTCAACGATGGAGTCGGCGTTACGGACGTATAAAGCCATTGCCTACCGCATTGGACAGGCTGAGACGACGGCGGGGCTTGGCGATATTCAACGGCGCAGGGGCTTTCTAGCAACAGCACTGCAGACGTACAACGAGGCACTGAACCTGGCAAACAAGCTACAGGATGAGCTTGTTGAGAGCAGAGCTTTGCTGGGAATGGGAGAGGTTTATCGCCAGCAAGGGCAAACGGGGCAGGCAGCGGTGTGCTATCGTAATGCGCAGGACCACATGGAACAATTGGGAGAGAGAGCGGGAGTAGCTGAAGCGCAGGTTCTCCTGGCCCAGCTAGCGGTATTTGGTGGACAGCTTGGTGAAGCGACAGCATATCTATCGAAGGCGGCCTCCAATATTACTCCGGTGATATATCCGGTTAAGGCGTCACCTTTGTTATCACTGGTACAGGGTCAGTTGCTATTGACGCAGGGAGATTTTGTGCAGGCGGAGGAAGGTTTTGGAGCGGCTTATAAACAGGCTGAGGGGCAACAAGAACCACAGCTGGCAGCCGAGGCCCTGGCGGGTATGGCTCGTGTAAAGTTGTCACAAGGAGAGCT
Source organism: Ktedonobacter sp. 13_1_20CM_4_53_11 (assembly GCA_001919995.1). The sequence goes on along the minus strand of MNIY01000049.1, from coordinate 2,637 downwards.
AGATGCTGCTTCAACCATGTTTACAGAGGCGAGGCGTCGATTCCAATTATTAGAAAGTACAGACGGTGAAGGGGCGGCAGTATTGGGTATAGCTCAGGTGCTGATTGGTCAGGAACGATGGGATGAGGCTGTACAACGCTGCGAAGAGGCTTTAACGCGCTTCAACCAGAGTGATAACCTGATAGGACAGGCCGACACCATGCTTTCTTTAGGGCTGGCTCACCGGGGCGATGGCACATTGGAAGAGGCAGCTACAGATTTTGACCAGGCATTAAAGCTGTACCAACAGCAGCAACAGCCATTGGGTGAAGCGGATACACGCTATGAACGAGCAGGTATATTCTTAGTGCAAGGAAATCTTGCAGAGGCCAGGGAGGAGTTTTCCAGGGCGATCGCCCTGGTTGAGCAAGTCATGCGTACTATGAGTATACCTCAGCAATGGAGAACGTTCCTGCGGCAGTACGCAGAGCTTTATGCGCAACAAGCCATTACCCTGGTACGACTACAGCAGGATGCACAGGCACTAACGCAAGCGCAATCGTTTGCTGACATTGCTGGAAGGGACGCGATCACTCAGCAAATCAAGGCATACGAGGAGACTGTACCAACGAGCGGTGAGGAAATGACTGAGGATGAGATACGAGAGAATAAAGAGCTGGTTAAGCGGCTCGGACAATTGCGGAAGAAATTGAGATGACAAGCTTCGATGTCTACTGCTTAATATGATGGCTTGTCATGTAGGCGTAAACAGCTTATGATACAGGAAAGTAACTCGAATACTTTCAACAGGACAAATACTAGGGTCGAGAGGATTTCTTTGATATGGATATGCGGTTCTTACGTGGTAATCCACAAGCACCAAAAGGACATGCTATTTTTATTGCGCGAAGCACCAATGACCCAAGGGTCATTTATTGCACGTATTGTATAGTACCACCGACGCCGTTATCGTTAGCAAAGTATCTCCCCTCTTTCCTGGCTGCCCAGTTGCCGCCTGAAGAGCTACGGGAAGCAGCAAACGTCAACGTGATGCCCATTCCTCCCATGCTGGAGGAAGGGAGCAGTTTAGAACATTTAGAGATGCTGGCTGATCGTCGAGACGATGACCTGTGTGATATTGGTTCTATCAACCCAAAGGACGAAGGGGCAAGGATGCAACGAGTTGCAGAGGGTTGCCAGGAGTATGGGCAACTCTATCTCAGCTATACATTGACCTTCGAGCAGGTGCCATCCACTACGCCAATGGATCAAATAGACCAGCCAGATACCCCACTGGACGACCTGGACGCGGAAGAGTTATTGATACAGACAATGACTGACCGTGAGCGACTTACAGAATTAGGGAAGCTGGTAGGAGTGGCGCGGTACGCATTAGAAGGACACGACACCAACTTGCAGCAAGAGACAAAGCGGAAGATGCTGCGGCTCTCGGGACATTTAGCAGATAAGTACCGCGGTCTTGATCTAACAAATGCCGCATTGGATCCAGGTGAACGGGGCGCAAGGCTGGCGGAATTATACCTGGAACGAGGGTTTAAACTCCTCGACGAAGAGTACGCAGATATTCCACGCATTGAGCGAGCTATTCGCGAACTACAAAATCAGTGACATCTGGTCTTACCATTGAGCCAGATGGGGGGAGATACCTATGCCAACGATTGGGATGATCGTCGATATTTCGGCGCTTGTTGAAGCGACAATTGCTGAGAACCACAGAGAAGTTATTTCGATCGCACGTGAACTTTTAAGCAGTGGTGCGTCGGCCGCCGAACTCGCTGGACGGGTGGGTTTGATTGTTGCCCACGGTGATAGCGATGGGCATGCTATTTTGACACTTGACGCGGCCGCAGCTATCAGCCGTTGGATGATAGCTGTGCCAAAGCCTCCCGAAGTAGACCCACGTAGCCATGTACAGGAGTTGCCACTGCTCGTCCAGGCCTTGCTGGCAACTGCGCCAGCATTAAGGGATGGGGAAAAGGCGCCGGTTACGTATCCTGATCCATTATTTCCAAGCGAGCTGGGGGAGGGGAATACGGTTGACGACGCGATGCATGACGCAGTATTCAGCAACGATGCAACGCGTGTGGAGCGACTTCTCTTCGGCCTTTATGGTACAGGGGCGGACTATCGTACGATGGAGGTACGCACCTATGATGGTATCTCTACCACGTTCCAGAATGCAGGGCACCCGTTGATATTCGCAGTACGGGGTTATCAACTGCTTGACGCGGTTGAATGGGGAGAGCGAGCGCCTCATATTATACACTGGCTCACACCTCATCTCCCATTACACACGGAAGAGCCCGACTGGGTCAATGCTGTGCGATCATTTCATAGCGACCCCGTCCATAGCCTTGCCAGCCTGCGTACCCGCCTATCCGAACCCAGAGATGCAAATGCGTTGTCGCTACGCAGCCTGATTCTGAGCAATGCAGATACACTGGAAATCTGCCAGGGAGTGTATGACGCGTTGATGAAAGGGGGAGCTTCCCCGCGCGGAGTTGGTTCTGTAATCGCCCTGACCGCGTCAGAGATCATGCAGAGGGTGGGTGATGGTGATCGCGATGCATTTATACGAGCTGCCCACGGATTGCTCTTCACAGCGGCAGTGCGGTTGGTTTTTGCTCAGGTACAGGA
>MNIY01000072.1 GCA_001919995.1 Ktedonobacter sp. 13_1_20CM_4_53_11 | reverse complement strand
CCTGGTGTGGTTTATCTGGAAAGATTTCGTCAAATGGTATTTGAATACGTACATCGTCACCAGTAAACGCATTGTTCATTCCCATGGCGTCTTGCAACCTGAACGCCAGTCAACACCGCTTGATAATGTGAAGCAGGTTGGCATGGACCTGGATACTGCCTGGGGCTTTCTCTTGCGCTATGGAACGGTCCACATTTACCTGGTTGGCGGCGATTTCATTATGGAAAATATACCGGACCCCAGAGCGATGAAAGACCTGATAGATGGCATTATTGAAAAAATAAGGGCCAGTAAGCCAAAAGAACAAAAGCCTCCAATGCCGGGTATCCCGCAGGTGGAAGAGGTAATCGTTGGGCTGGCGAAAGCGAAAGAACCGCCCCCGTTGGAAAACGCGGATGAGAAATATATCCTGCGCAGACCAGAGGGGCGCCTTGGCCCCAGGCGCACCTTTGGCGGTATCCTGCATATCCCCTGCGAAGTGCGTTACTTATCCGGCGAGTATACGGTCAAGTACATCCAGCGCTCCCGCTACGTTTTCTATCGGCAGATCCTCGTACCCATTTTAGCCCTTTGCATTTTGCTACCTCTCTCTTTCTACATACCGTCCACTTCAACTCCGTTTGTGAGCTCACACCTGACTCAGTGGTGGATTATTATGGGCACCATTATTACATTACTGGTGCTCTCCATCGGCATAATTTTTACGAACTACGCGGATGATGTGTACATTCTATCGAATAAACGTATGTTCGATATTCAGCGCCGCTTCATCTTTTTCTTTGAGAACCACAGGGAGCTTGAATATAAAAATATCAAGGATATCAAAGTCATAGTGCCCAACGTACTACAACGACTGCTCGATATCGGCGATGTCTATGTTGACATCTCTGGCGCACCCACTCTTATTCTGCCAACGGTCGATCACCCTTTCTTTGTGCTGGATAAGATAAACGAGATAAAAACGCACGCCGCTAAAGCAGAGGGGCTAAAGAAGGATAACGACCTGAAGAAGGAACTGCATGACTGGTTCGGCAAAGTGGTGACCAGCCTGGTAGATTCGACACAAATGAAAGGCGCGCCAAACCTGGAAAATATGGACCTGTTAGAAGCTATGGGAGTAGCGAATGAGCTGGGCTTTCAGGTCAACGTATTTGGCGAGGAACCATCAACACGACCGGAAATTCCTCCAGGGCGTGTCATGCACCAGAATCCTCCTCCTGGCACGGTAATTCAACCGGGTGGCGAGATCCAGGTTGTTCTGAGTAGAAGAGCTACAACGGCTGACCTGATGGAGTTTTAAGGGACAGGCGTCGTAATCGCGCCGCTGGTAGATGCCTGTTCGGAAGAGGCCAGAGGTAATGTGAACAACAGGGCTGCACCGCTATTGGGAACGTTCTGGGCCCAAATTGTCCCCCCGTGCGCCTCAACGATAGCGCGCACAATCGCCAACCCCAACCCGCTTCCACCAGTCATTGCTTGACGGGAGGAATCGCCCCGGTAAAAACGGTCGAAGACACGTGGCAAGGCGCCGGTTGGGATACCTTCACCGCTATCGGCCACAGAAACCACCAGCTGGCTCCCATATTGAACGGCATCGAAGGTTACAGTGCCTCCCGGCGGAGTATGGCGCAGAGCATTGTCACACAGGTTGGAGAAGACACGCATCAGCATATCCGGGTCAGCCTGGACAAGCGGTAGATGATAGGCAATGGCATTGAGCGGTTCTACATTCGCGCGCTCGAACTCGGTTGCCAGCACGGCCAGCACCTCGTCAACCAACGCGGCCAGGCGCACCGATTTCCATTGTGGTTGAATGCCTCTCATTCCCCCGGCCTCCACCTTTGCCATCAAATGCAGGTCTTTGACCAGGCGACGCAGTCGCAGCGTCTCGCGTACGATGATGCGCCCCGTCGCCTCGTAGTCTTCATAGTTCTGATTCACTCCATCCACCAGTGATTCACCCAGGCCCGCGATCGCCGTCAATGGCGTCGCCAGGTCATGTGTAATATTCATAATCAGCTCATGCCGCCACACCTCTTGTTGCCGTAGTTCATTGACGTCGTTCGCCAGTTTCGCAGCCATCTCATTAAAGCTGTTAGCAAGCTCTTCCAGCTCACCTTGAGCATTTGTAGTGACGCGCGCATCATAATCCCCAGAAGAAAGCACGCGTGCTGCCTTTGTCAGCTTCGCCAATGGACGGGTAATCGTGCGCGAGAATAGGATTGCCGCCAGGGCTGCCAGCACAATGATGATAGCGGAGGCAACCAGGACGGATGCACCTACAGCCGCTATAAAAGGTGGAACAGTATTCTCAGCAGCGGCAAGAGGAGTCACAACCAGTACGCCAACCACCTGTCCGTCATTCTGCCCTCCCATAAAAATCGGCTGCACCACAAATGGACGTGGAACCAGGTGTGGGCCCCCACTACCCAGTTGACCGGTAGCAGTATCCCCTTGCTGGCTGGAAACTATGGCGCTGCGTAAACCCGCAAAATCACTCTGGCGGAGCGTGGGATCAGCAAGTGCTACAGCAAACGCGGTGAGGGTATTTCGAGCCAGTCCTAAGCGTGGAAAGACAGGTTGATTGCGGTGATTGAGCACAACGAGCAGGAATTGCTCACCCTGATAGCTCTGCTCTAAACCATTGTGAAATGTCTTGTCAGAAGCTCGCGCCAGGCCGAGTCTGCGTGAGTAATTCTCGCCAATTCTCTGCGCACTGTCAGCAGCGAAGTTGGTAAGCCGATTATTCTGGTCGATACTATAGTAGTGGACAATGGCGAAGATGACGGTTAGAGCTAGCAAGACCGTTGCGAGCATCACGACAAGCATCGATCCTAAGGCCAGTCGCCAACGTATACTTTGCCACCAGCGTATTCGCATTTCCTTCCCTCTTATTTTAACTTACAGGTGATCTTACTTTTACTTCAAAACGGTAACCGACACGCCAGACAGTGGTGATATATCGCTGTTCAGAATTCGCTTCGAGTTTTTTGCGCAGCGCGCTGATGTGGACATCAATCGTATGCCCATCGCCCAGGTAATCATAGCCCCATACCTTATTCATCAGTATTTCGCGGGTAAACACCCGTCCAGGGGATTGGGCAAGCAACACAAGCAGATCAAACTCTGTTGGAGTCAGCGCTATCTCGCTGCCGTTAACCTCGACACGGCGAGCAGGCAGATCAATGGTCAGTCCCGGGAAACGCAGGACTGTAGCCGCCTCTGAAGTAGGGGAGGAGGAAGATGGAGGTGTCTCGCCTCCTTCGGAGTTCCCAACTCTCCTGAGGATGGCTCGCACTCTGCTTACCAGTTCACGCGGGCTAAATGGCTTGACAAGGTAGTCATCTGCACCCAAATCAAGTCCTTCGATACGGTCATCCTCACTCACACGCGCCGTTAACATGAGAATCGGAGTGTTTGACCACACGCGAATCCGCCGGCAAACTTCGAAGCCATCGATAGCCGGCAGCATGATATCCAGGATGACTATGTCTGGATGCAGGCGCGCATGTAAGGCGAGTCCATCGGCGCCATCTTTCGCGACCGCGATCTCATAACCTGCATCCTTCAAGTAGAGACTGAGCAGGTGAATAATACCTTCTTCATCTTCAATAATAAGGACTTTTTTAGACATCTTCAGTTCTAATCTCCACCCTCTACAGCATCTTGTATCATCGTATAGTATCATACCATGAGCGCCTGCATTAGGGAGTACATCTGCGCTGCTTTTGCTAAATCTTGAGCAAATCTTGAAGTTTACAGGACAAATCCTTCACCTCTCGGTAGTATGATGTAAGCGTCACACAGAGGGTGTGACAAAAATAGCTCATGAATGTAAGGAAGTAAGCGAGATACACATATGAAAAAACTCACCATATTCATCTTTGGCGGAGCAGCCCTGTTACTACTGGCGATCCTCTTCGGCGCTTTCTTCGCAGGTCCACTACTGGCTATGGCTAATGGTAGCCAGACTGCGGCGGGCACGCCTCCTGCTACGAATCCCTACTGCCAGCAATACCTGCAGGACCTGGCACAGCGACTGAACCTCTCGGTCAGCACGCTGCAACAGGATAAACTTGCATCCACAGAAGATGTTTTGAACCAGCTTGTGAAAGATGGGAAGTTGACTCAGTCTCAGGCGGACGCCATCAAGCAGCGCCTTACATCCCACCGCGCATGCAGCGGCAATGGGTTCCATTGGCAACGCGCCATCATCAATCAGTTCCTGGCGAAGTATCGCTCTGACATGGCAAGCGATGTTGCCCAGGGGCTACATCTCAGCACAAACCAGCTTGTCACCGAGTTGAAGTCGGGCAAGAGCTTGAACAATATCGCGACCACACAACACGTCACCGCGGCGCAGTTGCACACCATTGTGACGAACACCATCCACGACGCCCTCAATAAGGCGGTCAGCGCGGGCGACCTGACACAGGCTCAGTCAGACTCGATCTCGCAGTTCTTGCAGAAGCACCCCCAGTTCCTGGATCACCTGCTGAACCGGCACTATGGTAAAAAAGGAACAGGGTCTTAGATAGCAACGAGTGAGGAAGCCAGGAAACAGCATACCACTTTCTTTCCTTCTTCCCTCTCGTGCTAATGGAAAGGCCAGGTACAATGGGGATTGTACCTGGCCTTTCCATTTTTTAGCTATAAGGGTAACTAGGACCTCTCCAGGAGTTCCAAAAGTACTCCATTGGTTCCCCTGGGATGAAGAAAGATAGCGCGCCCTTCGGCTGCAATGCGCGGCTGCTTATCCAGCACCGGCGCCCCTTTCTCCTGCATTTCTGCCAGCGCCGCATCGATACTTTCCACTTCCAGGCAAACGTGATGCAAGCCCTCCCCGCGTTTCTCTAAGAATTTTGTCAGGCTGGAATCGGGCGTAGTTGGCTCGATAAGCTCGATCTCACTTCCACCCGGGCCGCCCAGAGGGAGAAAGGCTATTCGCACCTGCTCGCCAGGCACCTCCTTTATCTCACCAGGAGTGATACCCAACGTATCGCGATAGAAAACCAGCGCCTGCTCGATGTCCCGCACAATGATGGCAATGTGGTCAATGCGTTTTGGCATGTATTGCTCTCTCCACCTGGCTCTTTACGTTCCTCGCCATCTATCTATTTTCTACGAAGCGCGTGGCGCTTCGTCCTTCTGGCAGCCTGCGAGGTGAAAATCTGTTTGGCGCAGTAAATGCGGAATGATCGCAAACAGACCCAGGCTCAATTGAATAGAACTCGTGATGGTGCGCATTGCCATCAATGAGCCAATGCGCGTCTCTTCACTGTAATGGAGCAAATCTGCCATCTGCTCAAATTCTGCCTGGGTCAACACCTCGTATGTCAAATCTGGCTTAACAAGGATGCTCAAATCGAGATCGACGTAGGATAAGCGCTCAATTTCAATCGTGGCAGGTTGAATGATGGTCGCATAGGTATATTTCAGTACACGGTCATCATAAAAGGAACTGAATGTGTACCAGCGTTGCGGCCAGTAAAATTGTATACAGTTGTAGCGAAGCGGGCGTGGGTTTGTTGACCAGTGCATAAGTGTTCCAGCAGGCATCCAGAGGCGTAAACAGTCACTTGATACTGCTGCCAATGGCTCATCACTCACCTGCGTGTTCTGATCTAACCTGTAGGCTTGCCAGGACCCACGCACTATCTGGTCATAACTGCGACTCTCCACCTGAAAGTCCGGTTGCATGATTGATCTCCCTTCCATCAGACCTCATAGTACGCAAATTTCTTGCTATCGTCAAGCCTGGAAACAAAGAGCCCCAGGGCTTTTCGGGGACATGTATGCTTTCCTCACTAAACAACTCTCTATTACTTACGAAAAAAGTGTGATACATCTCACTGTCACAGGCTCATGTTGTACAATGGTGTTTAGTGAGATGATAGAAGGAAACCAGAATCAGGGTTTATATGCGCTGTCCAAACTGTCAAACCATTAATCCACCAACAGCTAAATTCTGCCTTGAATGTGGCAGGCGTTTCGGTGTCTGTCCAAATTGCGGTACCGTCAACGTGCCGACAGCAAAATACTGTATCGAATGTGGCACTGCCTTGTTACCAAAAGAGACTGACGAGCATACTCAGCAATTGCTGCCGCAGGCTAATGGTCACACACGTCCACTTCCTGCCATCATGTCGCAACCGCCAGAGGAACGACGTGTTGTTACCGTTATGTTCGCTGATATAACAGGCTCAACTCCGTTGGCGGACCACCTCGATCCCGAAGATATGCGAGCCATCCTCAGTGGGTACTTTAACTTGATGACGGAACAGATTCGTAAACATGGCGGTACAGTTGAGAAATATATCGGTGACGCGGTCATGGCGGTGTTTGGAGTGCCGTTCGCGCACGAGGACGATCCTGACCGCGCTATACGAGCGGCCATCGACATGCAGGCGGCTCTTGCGCGCTTTAATGAGCAGCGGCTGGCTCAAGATCCAGAGGCAACACGTCTCCAGATGCGTATCGGCATCAACACGGGTGAGGTCGCTGCTACCAGTAACGCTCAAGATAACAGAGGCGATTTTCTTATCACGGGTGACGCGGTCAACGTCGCCGCGCGCTTACAATCAGTTGCTACCCCTGACACCATCCTTGTAGGCGAGCGCACGTATCTCTCGACGAGAAACGTGTTTGATTTCCGTGCGTTAGCGCCCTTGAGACTCAAAGGGAAAACTGATCCAATTACCGCCTGGGTCGTAATCGGACAGCAAAACAATACATCCACCATCGCGCAACACCCGCGCGGTCTCGATGGACTGGAAGCACGCCTGGTTGGACGTACACTGGAACTCGCGCTGATGCACGCAACGTACGCGCGAGTCCAGGCGGAACAACGCCCGCACTTAATTACTTTGCTTGGTGTACCGGGTATTGGTAAGTCACGGTTAGTACGCGAATTTCTCCAGAGCGAAGAGGAAACATCCAAATGCACCACCTGTGAGGATAGGCTGGTCGCTCCTCGCATCTTGCAAGGACGTTGCCCACCATATGGTGAAGGCGTAACATACAGACCCCTGGTTGAGATACTCAATTCCTTGCTGAATGTGCGCAAAGACGAAACATATGAGACGTTAGAAAGCCGGTTTGAAGATTTTGTACGCAAAACGTTGATTGCCGCTAAAAGCGCTGAAGATCCTGTAGAGGTAGCCTATGCGATCATTCGCAGTGTCGGCAGAAGAACTGGCGACACAATGCTTGCACAGAACTATCCGGATCAACTCGAGAGAGAGCGTCTTCATGGCAGTAGCACGCTGGCTAAAAATACAGATCAGAGCAGTCAGAGCGGTCCGCATATGGCCTTGATGCGTGCCTGGCGTATCTTCCTGGAAGCCCTGGCTCAGCAACAGCCGCTGATTATTATCATTGACGACCTCCAATGGGCTGATGAAGCGCTGCTTGACCTGCTAGAGTACTTAACGGACCGTATCACCGACGTGCCCATACTGTTCCTCTGTCCCGCTCGTCCAGATTTATTCGATCGACGGCGTGAGTGGGGCGGCGGCCGGCGCAACTTTACGACTATTGTCCTGGAATCGCTTTCAAGAGAGGAAAGTAGTGACCTGGTTAATGAACTCCTCAAAACAGAAGAGATTCCCGGCGTGCTGCGCTACACTATCCTCAACCGGGCGGAGGGCAATCCCTTTTTCGTCGAAGAGATCGTACGCATGCTTATAGACCAGAAAGTGCTCGTCAAAGAAGACGGTAGCTGGCGTATTGGCACGCAGAATGAGGGGATACTCAGCGAGTTAGCCAGTCCCTCTGCGCCTCCCGATGATACGCTGATAGACCTGCACTACGTTTTTCCTCTTCCTCGTGTGCCAGATACGATTCAAGGAGTGCTCGCGGCCCGCGTTGATTTGCTCAGCCCCATAGAAAAGCGCGTCCTGCAACATGCCTGTATTATAGGTCGTACCTTCTGGCTTTCGGCGCTTATTGAACTTGCCTCGGACCTTCCTGCCAATATCATCTTTGAAACGCTTGACCAGTTAGTACAGCGCGACTTTGTCGAAGTGGCAGAGAAACAGGCACGCAGCCCGGTCGAGAACGACCAGGTGTTTACTATTAAGCACATTTTGATCCGTGACGTGGTCTACAACAACATCCCGCGCATGCGCCGCTCCCAGGAACACGCGCAACTGGCCATCTGGCTGGAAGAAAAGGCACATGGCCATGTCGAGGCATTCGTCGAGCTGCTGGCCTATCACTATCAACAAGCTTTGTCAACGTGGTCGGCAGGTATCGTACCAGGCATGATTGCTAACCATGATTCGCAAGGACCGGCCGTCAGCGCTGCACGCCTGACGAGGTCAGAGCTACGCAGCCGAGTAATCACCTATACTGTGATGGCAGGCGATCAAGCTCTTCACAGCTATTTCACCATCCGTGCCATCCAGGCATACAGCGAAGCATTAGAGTTACTGATCGATAGTAACGCGGATTCACAGTCCATCGCCGCAATGCATGAGAAGTTGGGAGGAGCCTATACCCAACGAGGGAACCTGGATGAGGCCTGGCAGGAGTATCGCCGGGCGCTCCAACTGGTGACGGCGGAAGGGCAAGAAGATAGCGATCACTTGCTCCACCTGTACAATCACCTATCAGAACTGGGGACACGCTGGCTCGGTTATTTCAATACCAACCCCAGTTTACAGGATACACATACATACATAGAGGCAGGACTGAAGCTGTTAGAGGGAAAGCCGATCAGTGGCCAAAACGCTGAATTCCTGACATACCAGGCATTCTGGTATGTGCGTAATCAATTGGAATCCACCGACACGCAGGAGAGAGCAAGATTTGCTGATTTAGCCCTCCAGAGCGGCAATGAGGCGCTGCGCATTGCTGAAGAACTGAACGATACCGGTGCGATCTGGCTAACGCTAGACGCACTGGCCTATGTCTACACCAAGCAGCACAGGTACCAGGATGCCCACAAGATACAACATTATCGCGAGAAATTTGCCGACAAGGTAAAGAGTCGTGTAGAACTCAATGATCTTTACTACTCGCTGGGTTGGGCGCATGAAGCAGTGAGCGACTATCCTACAGCCTTGAAGTGGTTCGGTTATTCGTGGCGAGTTGCCCAGAGCATGGAGAGTCCATCGATGCTGCTAAGTTGCTTGATTGGCCGTATGCTTGCCTGGCAACGCTGGAATCGTTGGGATGAGGCGCAGCAAGCGGCAAAGAGCATATTGCAAATGGTCGAACAATATCAGCTGATCGAACCGTGGCAACTTGAGGCTCTCGAGACGCTGACGCTCATCGCTTATACCACCGGACAAGAGGAAGAAGGTGATAGTTACCTTCGCCAGTACAAACGCATCCTGGAACGATACTGCACAGCGGCCGATATCGCACCAACCATGCCCCTTGTTCACCTGGTGCGTGAAGACTGGACGCGCGCCGTGGCAGAATATCGCGAGCAATTAGAACGCAGTGAGCCGTTCCCTTCACCTAATATGCTGGCCTTGCTGGCAGAACTTGTAGTCATAACGGGCGAAAGCATCGAGGTGCAGCAAGCGAGTTGTGCAAAAGCTATCACCGCCACCGAACAATCCGGTACACGCAGAAGCCTGACTATTGCCCTGCGTGCACGTGGCAGGATGCACCTGGAGCAGCATCACTGGAAGCAGGCTGAAGAAGATCTGAAGCAGTCCCTCCAGTATGCAAAAGACCTCGATCTCCCGTGGGATAGGGGCAAGGGTCTTTATTGCCTGGGGCTACTCTACCGTCGTCGTGCTGATGTACGCGGTAAAAACAGACCAAACGAACGCAAGGCCGACCTTGGCCGTGCCCAGTTCCATTTTGAGAAGGCGCTCGGCTTTTTCGAGTCGCTGAACGCGGTACACGATGTCGAGCGCGCTCGCCTGGCCCTGGCACAGGATCATTGGGCACCTGTGTAAAAGCAGCGACGGGCAGCGCCACAGGAAAAAGACTTACGCCTGCGATATCTGCGCAAATGAACCATCCTGCGGCGCCCCTCCCTTGGGGGCACCCTGTGTTGAAACTACAATAGAGGTGACCAGACGCGTGTCATCAGGGGACCATGCCATTGCAAAGACCGGTTGGTCTACATAAAAGGAGAAATTGTGCTGGGTATACGCATCCCAGCCTAACACGACTCCACAGATATCGCCGCAATAGACCTGGGTGACTGCCGCGATGCGTTTGCCATTGTGTGACCAGGCAACAGCAAAGATGAGGTCAGGCAGGACCCCCTTGGCCGGATTCACCTGGGCCGCTTGCACATTGTACCCACTATAGGTATAAACAATAGCGCCAGTCTCCGCGTGCCAGACCTGCACCGTTTTGTCCCACGAACCGGAAACGATGAGCTTCCCATCGGGCGACCAGGAAACCGAGCTCACCGTGTCGGTATGACCACGGTAAGTATACCTATGATTTCCGGTCGTGGCATCCAGGATCTGGACCGTCTTGTCCGAAGCGCCAGAGGCGATCCGCTGGCTATCGGGCGACCATACTAACGAGTTGACGCTCGCTTTATGGCCCTGATAGACGTACTTCTGCTTGCCAGTAGCGACATCCCAAACCCGCACGGTGCTATCTGCAGAGCCAGAGGCAATTGATTGGCCATCCGGTGACCACGCTACCGTCTTCACGACGTCGGTATGCCCACGATAGATGGCAACATGCTCTCCGCTAAAAGCATCCCACACCTGTAGCGTTTTATCGATGGCACCTGAGGCAACGCGATTACTTTCTGGTGACCAGGCCACTGCTTGCACGCCGGCGGTATGGCCGCGGTAAATAGAGGGGTGAACATGATCGCCGGGGTTGGAGGACCAGACCTGCACGGTCTGATCTAAAGATCCCGAAGCGATGTACTTGCCGTTGGGAGACCATGCTACTGTCGTGACACGACCGGTGTGACCACGATAGGTATACAGGACGCTTCCTCGAGGACGAGGGGTAGGAACGGGAACAGCAGCTGACGATGAGAAAAGAGATTGAGCACACCCTTCTAGACTCATGGCGATCATGAATCCTGCCAGGCCCTGGAGAACTTCACGGCGAGAAGGGTATCCCATGAGTAAATCTGTTTGTTTACGCACCATCGTCGAATCCCTTTCTTTGATAAGTACTGAGCGACAATGAGGGGACAGGGCTGGTATTGTAACGGTCAATGTTGCTTAATACAGTTATATTCACGAGGATAACATGCCAAATGTGTAACTGTCAATATTTTATTAGAAAGTTACGCTGGTCCTTTTTCCATCTCACCCGTTATATGAGAGAGGAGCCATGAAGGAGGAAGGGCCAATTCCTGTAGGACTCTGTGGGAGCTGAGAGAACAATGGATACGATATGTCTTGATTTCATCAATAGCGAGTTTCGCGATTTCCGTGGTCGTTGGGTAAGAGATGATCTCCAGCAGCCAGGCTGGTTGGAACAGTTTCTCGTGAAATGGGGACTCCAGGTTGATCGCCCACCTGATGCGGCGATGCTCACGACTCTGGTTGCGCTCCGGACCCTTCTGCGCTCTATGATAGAGGCTCTGGTTGAGGGACAGATCGCGGACCATGATCAAGCATCACTCAATGCAGTTCTGCTCAAGATGCCTTTGAGTCGTCGCCTGGCGAAAGACGCAGGAGGATATCGATTGGAAATGGTGCCGCTGAAGAAGGATTGGGACTGGGTGCAGGCAGAGGTTGCCGCTTCTTTCGCTCATTTGCTGGCTTACCACGATCCCAGACGCCTCAAAATATGTGCAAATCCCAACTGCCGTTGGGTCTTTTATGATGAGAGTAAGAGTCGTACCAGGCTTTACTGCTCACCTGATAAATGCGCGAACCTTATGAAGGCACGCCGTTTCCGCGCACGCCGAAAAAACTCATCTTGACAACAATACCTACGTTTCCAACAGAACCGAACTAGAGAGGTGGATTCAACAGATGCGTGAACGATCAACCGACGTGCTGATTGTGGGGGGTGGATTGGGCGGCGTGGCTGCAGCGCTGGCAGTCTGCCGTCTGGGGAAGAATGTAATTCTCACTGAGGAGACAGATTGGATAGGTGGCCAACTGACTGCTCAGGCCGTGCCACCGGATGAGAACCGCTGGATTGAGCAGACTGGTTGTACAGCCAGCTACCGCCAACTGCGCAACGGCATTCGTAACTACTACCGTCGTTACTATCCCTTGTTACCGTCTGCCAGGTCCGATGAACAGCTCAATCCAGGACAGGGCAGTGTCAGTCGCCTATGTCATGAGCCACGCGTCGCCCTGGCAGTATTAGAAGCCATGCTGGCACCGTATCGCGCGAAACTCCAGGTAGACATCCTCTTGCATCATCGCCTCATTGCAGCGGAGTGCGATGGCGACACCGTGCGAGCCGTGACCCTCCAGGATGAGCAGAGCGGCGACCAGGTGGTCATTCATGCGCCATATATTCTTGATGCCACAGAGCTGGGGGACCTGTTGCTCCTGGCAAACGTAGAGCATGTGATAGGCGCTGAGAGCCAGGTTCAGACCGGTGAATTGCATGCCGTAGCGGGGGAGCCGCAGCCGCTGAATCAGCAAGCCATCACCTGGTGTTTCGCCATGGATTATTTCCCCGGTGAGGATCATACCATCCCTGAACCGGAGGACTATGAGTTCTGGCGTCGTTATCAGGCCGATTTCTGGCCTGGTCCTCAGCTTGGCTGGGTCGATACTCATCCTGAGACGCTGGAGACGCGCTTTCGTCCACTTTTTGATGGACCCAACGACCGCCCGCATGCTGATGATCTCTGGCACTACCGGCGTATCTTCTATCGCAAGCACTATCCTGACGGCCTGTATCCCAGCGATATTACACTGGTGAACTGGCCGCAGAACGACTACTGGCTAGGACCGCTAACTGGTGTCTCCGAAGAGGAGAAACAAAAACACCTGCGGGCAGCGAAACAGCTTAGCCTTTCTCTGCTGTACTGGATGCAAACGCAGGCACCCAGGCCCGACGGGGGCTACGGCTATCCTGGCCTACGACTCCGGCACGATGTCGTGGGGACGCGGGACGGCTTAGCAAAACAGGTGTACATCCGCGAGGGCCGGCGCATCAAGGCGCAATTCACTGTATTGGAGCAGCATGTAGGCGTCGAGGCACGCAAGCCACTTGTGGGTGCGCAGCTCTTCCCCGACAGCGTAGGCATTGGCAGCTACCGGATCGATCTGCATCCCAGCACAGCCCTGCGCACCTATGTCGATGTAAGCTGCTGGCCCTTCCAGATACCGCTGGGAGCTCTGCTACCCGTACGCGTGGAAAACCTTTTGCCGAGCTGTAAAAACCTGGGCGTCACCCATATTACCAACGGCTGTTACCGCCTCCATCCTGTCGAATGGAACATCGGCGAGGCATCAGGAGCTCTGGCGGCCTATTGCTTGTCGAAGAAGCTGGCTCCCACGCAGGTGCGCAACAAACCACATCACCTGGCCGATTTCCAGGCCATGCTCACTTCGGTCCTGGGCTTTGAGCTGGCCTGGGATTGATCCACACATGTGGGAGTGGCCTCATACAGTTTTTTTACTATTTCCTTACACTTTTTTGAAGTTTGTCTGCTACCCTCAGTAGCAGAGTCCCTGAAGCCCTATCCTGAACTTTATGTTTATTGTAAGGACAATCAAGCAATGAAAAAAGCCATTGTTTCACTCGTCATTCTAGGCGCATTCGTTATCTACAGCATTATCCATGCTCACTCCGGTCTCGTTGCCGTCGCACCGACTCCTCCGGGGGGATCGCGCTCCTCATCAAGTGCGGCTACTTCCCCGACCGAGACACCAGGTGCGACAGTGACACCCAGCGCAACCCAAACGCCAGGTTCCGCCTATAGGAACGGGTCATATACGGGAAGTGTTGCCGATGCGCAATGGGGCGTTGTGCAGGTCAAAGCGATCATTACGAATGGGAAAATCACGGACGTGCAATTTTTGCAGTATCCCAATGATCGCAACCGCTCAATAGAAATCAACAGCATGGCGGATCCGCAGCTCACAAGTGAAGCAATCCAGGCACAAAGTGCCAATGTTGATATAGTGACAGGTGCTACCGATTCCAGTGATGCCTTCATACAATCCCTCACGGATGCACTTTCGCAAGCGCGAGCATAACCATGAAACACCTCCAGTTGCTTATGGGCATGCCCATTACCGTCGAGGTGGTCGATCCCGGGGTGACCGAAGCTGATATCGAAAAAGTCTTTGCCTATTTTCGCGCTGTTGATGACACCTTTAGCACGTACAAGGAACACAGCGAGATTGCGAAAATTAATCGGGGCGAGCTTGGAGAAGAAGCGTATAGCGATGACATGAAAACGATCCTGGCAGTAAGCGAACAAACCAGGCAAGAAACGCGGGGGTATTTCGACATCCGGCATAACGGTATCCTCGACCCTTCTGGGATCGTCAAAGGCTGGGCCATCCTGCAGGCCGCACATCTGTTGAAAGATGGTGGATTGACCAACTTCTACATCGATGCCGGCGGTGATATCCAGGTAGCGGGCAATAAAGATGGTGAACCCTGGCGCATCGGTATCCGCAACCCGTTCAACCGCAAAGAAATTGTGAAAGTGCTGGTGGTCACGGATAAGGGTGTTGCCACGTCCGGGACCGCCATTCGCGGGCAGCATATCTACGACCCGCATAACCCTGATACTTCGCTCCAGGATGTCGTGAGCCTGACCGTTATTGGTCCCAATGTGTTCGAAGCGGATCGCTTTGCCACAGCCGCCTTCGCCATGGGCAAAAGGGGAATCTTTTTCATCCAACAGCTGCCGGGCTTTGAAGGCTATATGATCGATGCTTCCGCGCGGGCAACGTTTACCAGTGGTTTCGAAAGGTACGTCCTTCAACATGATAACACGCATTGATGATCTCCTGGACCGCGTCACCATGTATCGCCTGGTGCTCTATGTGCTTATCGGGTTCATCGCTATGGCGACGGTTCTGTCGTTTTTAACTCTGCTTCCTTTTTCGCCGCTCTCGCTGCTGCTCTCAACCCTGTTTCTTGTCATGATGTGCTGGGCAGCCAATTCGCTGCTCGCATACATCTTTGTCGTACCGACCAATGTGGAATCAACCTATATCACCGCCCTCATCCTGACGCTGATCATCAACCCCGCTCAATCACCAAATGACTTTCTGTTTCTTGGCTGGGCAGCGATACTGGCGACATCGTCTAAATATATTCTCTCGCTCAACAATAAGCATCTCTTTAACCCTGCCGCAATAGCAGTCGTCATAACCTCATTCGCGCTTGGTGAATCCGCTAGCTGGTGGGTGGGGACTGCGAGTATGCTGCCGGTCGTGCTCCTTGGTGGAATGCTGCTTGTGCGCAAATTACGTCAGGGAGAGATGATCGCGCTCTTTGTTATGACTTCGCTTGTGACTGTTGGTGTGGTCAGCCTCCTGCAAAGGCTTTCTCTAACGAAAGAGCTGCAGCAATTGTTGGTAGCGTCACCACTCTTTTTCCTTGCGACTATTATGCTGACCGAACCGCTTACCGCACCGCCCACGCAAAAACTAAAGCGCATCTATGCAGTAATGACCGGCATTTTGTTCATTCCCCAAATGCATCTTGGACCTATCTACTCTACCCCCGAACTGGCGCTGGTCATCGGCAACCTCTACTCCTACATGGTCAGCCCTAAGCAGAAAGTTGTGCTCAAGCTGAAAAGAAAGGGTAGGATCTCATCTGACATGATGAATTTCGTTTTCAAGCCATCGCACAGACTGGCATTCGAACCTGGGCAGTATATGGAGTTGACACTTGCGCACGCGAAACCGGATAGCAGGGGCAATCGCCGCTTTTTTACCATTGCTTCATCGCCAACAGAGGACGATCTCCACCTGGGAGTACGCTTTTACGCAAACAGTAGCAGTTTCAAGAAAGCCTTGTATCGCATAGATGGCCGTTCAAAAATGATTGCGGGACAGATTGCCGGAGATTTTACGCTTCCCAAAGACCCCAAACAAAAACTGGTCTTCATGGCTGGAGGTACCGGTATTACACCCTTCAGGAGCATGTTGAAATATCTCCTCGACATGCATGAGCACCGCGATATTGTCCTTCTCTATGCGAATCGGACCGCGGATGAAATTGCCTATAAAGACATTCTAAGCGAAGCGCAAACGAAACTTGGTATCAAGGTGTTCTGTACGCTCACCAATACGAAGGCTATTCCGCGCAATTGGCCTGGTTTCGTAGGCAGAATAGATGAACGCGTCATTCGTGCAGCGGTTCCGGACTATAAAGAGCGAACCTTCTATGTATCCGGTTCCCTGGACATGGTGAGAGCGTATGAGCACATCCTGAAAAATATGCGCGTAAGACACGACCAGATAAAAAAGGACTTTTTCCCGGGGCTCGTGTAGCTCCACGGAGGGAAGGAGTCTTTCTTGGAGAGTCAGTGTAACCTCCTTTCTTTATTTTAAGCCCCTGCATCTAAGAAGATCATATCGGTCTCTACAGAGTTGACAGGCCAATTCATCCATGCTACTCTATGCGTCGAACTCTCTTTTCGTTCACGAGTGGGCCAGCCTGGACACATTCATTTACGGCCAAACTTATTCATTCGTTCGGAAGCTAGTTGTCTAGCTTCTCACTCAGTCAATTACAAAGGAAAAGCTCACAGAGCATATCATCCCCCTCTACAGGACCGAACACATCGGGACGAAGCACGCTTCTGTCGCCCAAAACCATCTGCAAGAAAGGATTTTCATGGTCAACGCGACCCTCCCAAATCGTCGTCTGCTCTTGATGACGTTGGGCCTGACCTATATCGCTATAGGCATGCTGGGCACGCTGCCGTCAGCCTCGCTGGTCCGGCTGGCAAGCAATACCCATGTCTCGCTTGAAGTGGCTGGCGGCATGTTCACCATCGCGGCCATTGGCGGTATGCTCGGCGTAGTCCTGAGCGGATTCCTCATCAGATATATCAAACCAAAATATCTGCTCATGCTGGGCCTGTTCTTTGTGGGTTCCGGTTCCACGACGATCGCTCTGACCAGCTCATTTCCCGTGTTACTGCTCGGCCAGATGGTGATAGGTCTGGCGTTCGGCTTCGTTGACATCGCTTTGAATACCATTGCAACCCTGGCTTTCCAGGAGACGCTAAGCTCAGACCTGAACACTATTCACGGGCTGTTCGGCCTGGGGGCGCTGCTGGGACCCTTGATCCTTGCCTTGGGTCTGCTGTTCTTCAACAGTCTGCCGCTGGCCTACTTCGCGGGCGCCAGCGTTGCCGCCATCACCATCCTGCTGGTCCTTTTGCAGCAGCCACCCGAACCGGCACGTCACGCAAAGAACGCGCAGCAAAAGCGAGCAGCGAACAGAGAACTGCTGAAAGTGCTCAGACAGGGGTTACTCTGGTTGATGGTCTTGCAGATCAGCATGTACTCAGCCGCGGAGATGGGTTTTCGCAACTGGATCGTCACAGCGGTCAGCCAGAGCGCCACTGTTAGCCTGGCTCTCGCGGCCCCTGTAGCTACTGCTTTCTTTATCGGGCTAACTGCTGGCCGGTTCTTTGGAGCGCAGTTACTCAGGCGAGGCTTGATCAGCGAGACGCATTTGCTGTATACAGCGCTCCTGGGGGGGACTTTTTGGAGTGTCATTGTGGCCATTTTTCCCGGTCAATTGCTCATCTCCTACGCTGCAAGCGCGCTGGTGGGCTGTTTTTACGGGCCGCTCTACCCCGGCATTATGGCAATCGCCTCGCGCCGTTTTGTACATGCTGTTGGCCCGGTCAGCAGTATGATGATCATCAGTACAGATGTGGCCTCGATGATTGTTCCGTCAGCAATGGGTCTTCTCATTCCAGCCCTGGGCATCAACTGGGTTATGGCCATTCCCGCCCTCTGCTGCGCGCTCATTTTCCTTCCGATGGCGCTGGCCAATCGCGCGCAACCTGAGGCGCAAACCGATCACTACGATGGGTGACACCTTATGGAAACCATAGACGAGAGCTCAGCACCCGATAGTTCATGTTACCTACAGCTTTGTCTTGCCCTTGAATCCAGCCTTTCGGTGCCGAGGCTGGACGAACATACGTGACGTCCCCATACGTTTGCCAGTTCATTTGCCAGCCTGCGGGGGTCAGCTCTCCGACGACAGTCGTACCACCCCAGAAGTCCACTTGCGTTCTTCCCTCATCCACTTTCCGTTGCATTTCTCTCACCGCGGAAGCGTTATATGCGTTCCTGCCCAGCGTACCAATCGTTGCGAGGTTCAACCCTGGCCCCCCAGGGGCAGGAGTAGTCCAGTAGACCCTTGCAAGGGCATGGAGATTATCTAATGCTTGAGGCAGCCCTGGTCCCTCAACATCCATGCCCATGGGATTCGCCACACCACCGCCGACCCCTATTGAGTTAGCGTGGTAGACGATTATATCGTTTGTTCCAACTACCCGATCGACATAGAGACGGCATCCAGACATGCCTGCGGTGATAAAACAGGTTACCCCTGCCGCTGCTGGCCCCGGACCCGGTAGGCGGACGGAATGTACTTCACCTTGACCATAGGGAAGATAAACGCTATCCCCAGCACCGTTTAAAGCCAGGGTGACGGACGTAGCCCCATTCAAGCCCACTCCAAGTACCGTTGTAACCCTTGCGGCATTCCAATCGTATGCGAGGGCAGGGAATGCGTTATGCATAATTGGTGGATTTGTATTCCCCATTTGATATGGAGTATTTGCAAGTGTCGCAATGGCAATGGCCATAATGTTTTCTCCTTGTGTGATTTGTCTTAGCGTAGAGCATTTCTTATTTGGTGTAGCATTCCCCACAAGCATAAGTATACGCAAGAAATGCAGAGTTTTCAAGAAGCCGCACAAAAAATTTCTGATGATCTAGATTGAGACAAAAGGATCAGCTAGCGAACACACACGAACAAAAACACCACCATTTGAGCGTGATTTCACCCTGGGATCTCCCATAAAGCCGGGTTTTGCCAGAGGTGGGTGGAGTCCCACACTCCCCCCATACCGGGCGGAGAAACGCTGATGTGTAGTTGCGCGAGATTGGCTCCAGCATCTTCAAGGCGCTTGATCATACTCTTCAGCGCTAGTTTGGGGGTATTGTTCGTGCGGCTGAGATGGGAGAGCCAGAGCCAGCGCACACTATCGGTACGCCAGGTTTTTAAGACGGCATCCGCCGCCTGGTCGTTAGAAAGGTGCCCCGTGGCGCTGAGAATACGCTGCTTCAGGGCATAGGGATAGGGGCCACGTATCAGCCGCTCGCGATCATGATTGGACTCTAAAATTAGCAGGTCGGCATACTGCATGGCTTCAAGCATGGCAGGCGTTACCTCGCCGCTATCGATAACAACGCAGATACGACAACCACCAGCGATGAGGAGATAGCCAACCGGGGCAACGGCATCATGTGAAACAGGGAATGATACGACCTCGATATCACCGATCATGCGGCGAGAACCAATCTCCATCGGCATCATAGGTAATTGGGACCTGTCACCCTCAGGAAGGATCACCCCATTTTCTGGTAGTTTCTCTGACAGGGGAGCGGTTTGCCTGACGCCTGGCGCGAACGTTTCTTTATGCTCAAATAAAACACGGTTCGCGGATAGCGGCCCGGTCTCAGTTACACCCACGAGAGTCCCTACCTCTACCGGCTCCACCAGGCAGCTAGTAAAGGCAAAACTTTGTTGGATGGCATCAAGTGTAGCTGGAGTCGTAATGGCCGCGATACCATAACGTTTCATCAATACAGGCAGACCAATGATGTGGTCAATGTGCTCGTGAGTAACCAGGACTCCTTGCAGCTGCTTCAGGTGGATACCTGCTTGCCGGAGGCGATCGATAAGTATACGACTCGATAAGCCCGCGTCTACCAGTAGCTTCGTGCGTCCTCGCGGCCCTGCTTCCACCAGCAAGGCGTTACCGCTACTGCCACTACCCAATGAGGTCACTCGCATAAATGAATTGGATCCCGTTATCTAGCCATTACAGACCAAGCAATTGCTGTGCATTGCGACCTAACACATTCTCTACTGCGTCGGCATCCAGGCCAGACTGTGATACATAGTCCATGATGCGCCGTTGACGCAGCAGACCGAAGTCGCTGGCGAAAAGAATACGTTCTACGCCAACCAGCTCTGCTACCACAGGCACAATAGTATTGTGGTAGAGATAGGCAGTCGCGGCTGTATCATACCACACATTAGCCGTGATCTGCTCGATCTCAGGCATCAAGCAGTAAAAAGGTAATCCGCCTCCCCAGTGAGCAGCTACAAACGGCACATCGGGAAATTCTGTCAGGAAAGTCACGACGTCTTGTAGCGTAACATCTCCTTTGCCCGGATAGATATGACCGATAGGTTCGCTACAATGTGAAAGTACGATTAATTGATGCTCCCGAACAACCTCCATTACAGGCATAAGCAGTTCGATATCGCTCAGTTTAT